>NZ_JANVFC010000010.1:0-171595 GCF_025195005.1 Vibrio sp. NC2 | reverse complement strand
CAAATCATGCAAGATGGTACGTTAGATATTATCGAGCCAAATCTTGCAGACGGCACAATCACAACCAACACCATTGATGTGATGCCAAATCAGAGTGCCGATGGTGCGACGATCACTGAATTCTCATTTGGCGGTATTGTCAAAACACTCGATCAAAGCATCGTAGGTGAGCAGCAGTTTAGTTTCACCGAAGGTGAGCTATTCATCACTCTTCAAGGTCAAGTGCGCTTTGAACCAAATCGTGACCTTGACCACTCTGCCAGCGAAGACATCGTGAAGTCGATAGTGGTTACTTCAAGTGATTTTGATAACGATCCTGTGACTTCAACCGTTACGCTGACCATTACCGATGGTGATATTCCAACTATCGATGCGGTACCAAGTGTTACGCTTTCAGAAACAAACCTAGCTGATGGTTCTGCGCCAAGTGGTAGTGCGGTTAGTCAAACGGAGACGATTACTTTTACCAATCAAAGTGATGATGTGGTTCGCTTCCGTCTGGAACCAACCGAGTTCAATACTAACGATGCACTTAAATCGAATGGCTTAGCGGTCGAACTGCGCGAAGAACCTCAAGGCTCTGGTCAGTACATTGGCTTTACCACCAGTTCGTCTAATGTTGAGACAACAGTATTTACGTTGGACTTTAACTCCGGAACCTTAGGTGAATACACATTTACTTTAATCGAAGCTCTGGATCATCAAGATGCGCGTGGCAACAACGATTTAAGCTTTAATCTACCTGTGTATGCGGTGGATAGTGATGGCGATGACTCGTTAGTCTCTCAGCTTGGCGTGACCATTGGCGACGATGTGCAGTTGATGCAAGACGGCACAATCACCAGTCGTGAGCCTGCAGCAAGTGTTGAAACATCAAATACCTTTGATGTGATGCCAAACCAAAGTGCTGATGGAGCCAAAGTCACTTCATTTGTTTTCGATGGTAAGACTGCAGAAAGTCTTGATTTGAATGTGAATGGTGAACAAGAGTTCGTCTTCACGGAAGGTTCGGTATTCATTACGACGGAAGGTGAGATACGTTTCGAACCGGTGCGCAATCAAAACCATGCTGCTGGTGACATTACTAAGTCTATTGAGGTGACATCTGTTGACCTCGATGGCGATATTGTCACATCGACAGTGACACTGAAGATTGTTGATGGTGACCTTCCTACTATCGACCTTGTTCCCGGAATTACGTTATCTGAAGTGGATCTGGCCGATGGCTCTGTGCCAACCGGTAATCCAGTGACAATGACACAAACCATTACCTATACAGCGGGTAGTGACGACGTAAGCCATTTCAGAATTGACCCTACGCAGTTCAATACTTCAGGGGCTTTGAAATCGAACGGTCTAGATGTCGAAATAAAAGAGCAACCAGCTAATTCTGGTAATTACATTGGCTTCGTTAAAGATGGTTCTAACGTAGAAACCAACGTCTTCACGATCAGCTTTTCGACGAGCAATTTAGGGCAATACACGTTGACACTGCTTGAGGCATTAGATCATGTCGATGGATTACAAAACAATATACTAAGCTTCGATGTCCCTGTGTTAGCGGTTGATGCGGATGGTGATGATTCTGCAATGTCGCCAATGACGGTTGCGATTACCGATGACGTACAAGGTGTTCAAGATGGTACATTGAGTATCACTGAGCCTTCATTAGCTGATTTGGCATCGGGTACGCCACCAACGACGCCAATCATTGATGTTATGCCAACGCAGAGTGCTGATGGCGCGAAAGTGACACAGTTTACTTACGATGGTGGCACAGCTGTAACGTTAGACCCAAGCATCTCTACAGAACAAGTCTTTACCGTAACCGATGGCTTGCTGTACATCACCATTGAAGGGGAAGTTCGTTTTGAACCGAGCCGAGATCTAGACCATTCATCTGGCGACATTGTAAGAACGATTGTCGTCACCACCAGTGATTTTGATAACGATACAGATACCGCGGATGTCACTTTGACGATTAAAGACGGTATCGATCCAGTTATCAATGTGGTTCCAGATGTTAACTTATCGGAAGTCAACCTAGCGGATGGCTCGACGCCAACTGGTTCTCCGGTAAGTTCGACTCACACAATCACTTACACCGAAGGAAGTGATGATTTTAGTCACTTTAGAATTGCGACCAACGAATTCAATCCTGGCGATCTGTTGAAATCAAGTGGTCTTGTTGTTCAACTAAAAGAAGATCCTTCTTCTGCTGGTGACTACATTGGTTATACCGATGATGGTATGGGTAACGTTACCGATGTATTTACCATTAGCTTTGATAGTGCAAACAAAGCTCAGTTTACATTTACCTTGATTGAGGCGCTTGATCACCTTGATGGCGTGCTCAACAACGACCTTACTTTCCGCTTACCTATCTATGCTGTTGATACAGATGATTCTGAGTCAACAAAGCGCGATGTGGTGGTTACGATAGAAGATGACATCCAGCAAATGCAAGATGGCTTCTTAACCATTACCGAGCCAAATTCTGGTACTCCAACAACAACTACCGTTGATGTGATGCCAATACCAAGTGCAGACGGCGCGAACATTACGCAGTTCACGTATGACGGTGGTTCTCCAATTACTCTGAATCAGAACATCAGTGGTGAACAAGAGTTTGTTTTCACTGAAGGTTCACTGTTTGTGACACTAGATGGTGATGTAAGGTTTGAGCCAAATAGAAACCTTGATCACTCTGCGGGCGACATTGTTAAATCAATTGTGTTCACGTCTTCAGACTTTGATAACGATATCTTTTCGTCGACGGTTACGCTCACCATTGTTGATGGTGATGGGCCAACAATCGACGTTGTGCCGGGTGTGGCATTGTCAGAAAGCTTACTTGCGGATGGTTCGACGCCTAGCGTAAATCCCGTGAGTATGACTCAAACCATTACTTCACTTGCAAGCAGTGATGATATTGCTGAAATAGTGGTGGAAGTAGGGCTCTTCAATACCAACGGCGCGTTGAAGTCGGATGGTTTGTCACTGAGTTTGCGTGAAGACCCTGCAAACTCTGGCGACTACATAGCATTCACGACGGATAGTTCGGGTGTTGAGAAAGTTATCTTCACTCTAGATTTTGATGATACGAATCCGAGTCAATATACGTTTACTCTACTTGAACGTTTAGACCATGTTGATGGTTTGGGAAATAACGATCTGAGCTTTGATCTTTCTGTTTACGCAGAAGATACCGATGGTGATATTTCAGCGTCTAAACCACTGACTGTCACTATTACTGATGATGTTCAGCTGATGCAGTCAGGTGCGCTCAACATTACTGAGCCAACCACGGGAACACCAACCACAACGACATTTGATGTGATGCCTGCGCAAAGTGCAGATGGCGCGACAATCACTAAGTTTGTGTATGACAATCAAGCTGAAACAGCCTTGGTACAAACCGACACGGGTGAGCAAGAATTTGTGTTCACTGAAGGTTCCTTGTTTATCAATCTCGAAGGGGATGTACGTTTTGAACCTAACCGCAATCTAGACCACTCTAGTGGCGATATCGTCAAGACCATTACGGTGACATCTGAAGATAAAGACGGCGATATCGTGACGTCTACAGTGACGTTAACTATTGCCGATGGCGCGCCACCAACTATCGACACCGTACCGACTGTCGCGTTGGCTGAAGCAAATCTGATTGATGGTTCTTCACCGGGTTTACCTGTTAGCCAAACTGAAACCATTACTTTCACAGCAGGAAGTGATGATGTGAGCCACTTCCGTATTGATCCGGCTCAATTCAACACATCAGGCGATCTGAAAGCGGATGGTTTGGTGGTTCAGTTAAAAGAAGATCCTCTAAACAGCGATAATTATATTGGTTACGTTGAAAGCGGCGGTGTCCAAACGGATATCTTCACCATCACCTTTAGCAGCGTGGTTCTAGGAGAGTACACATTCACCTTGTTGGAAGAGTTAGATCACCTGCCTGTACAAGGTAACAATGATCAAATCTTCACCTTGCCAGTGATCGCAGTCGATAAAGACAACACTGACTCAGCGGTGAAGCCTCTGACGGTGACGATTACCGATGATGTACCAACCATTACTGACACCACTGTCGCGAGTACGTTTGTGGTTGATGAAGATGATTTGGGCGCTCTGGTACAAGCGACAGGTTCGTTTGTAACCACAGAAGGTGCAGACCAAGTCGAGGTTTACGAACTACGTAATATATCAACTTTGGAAGCAACGCTATCGTCGGGCAGTGAAGGTATTAAGATCACTGAGATCACAGGTGCTGCTAACACGACCACCTACCAAGGCGCAACTGACCCAGGCGGAACGCCAATCTTCACATTAGTGCTGACTGATGATGGTGCTTACACGTTTACCTTGCTTGGCCCTCTCAATCACGCTACGACACCGAGCAACCTCGATACACTCACAATACCGTTTGATGTTGTTGCTGTTGATGGTGATGGCGACGATTCTAACCAATATGTATTACCAATCGAGGTGCTAGATGATGCGCCCGTAATGACGGCGCCGACGGGTGAAACGGTTGTTGATGAAGACGATCTTACTGGGATTGGTTCCGATCAATCTGAAGATACCATTATCAATGGACTGTTCACTGTTGATGAAGGTGCGGATGGCGTTGTGCTGTATGAGCTGGTTGATGAAGATTTGGTTCTGACTGGCTTAACCTCTGATGGAGAAAGCTTAGAGTGGCTAGCTGTTTCACAAAACGGCACAACATTTACTTACGTTGCTCAAACTGCAACGAGTAATGAAGCGGTGTTCGAGATTATTTTCGATACCTCGGATAATAGCTACCAATTTGAATTGTTTAAACCACTTAAACACCCTGATGGTGCAGATGAAAATGCGATTGACCTTAATTTCTCTGTTGTTGCAGAAGATTTTGATCAAGACCAATCAAACGCGATCGATTTAAAAATCACGGTTACTGATGATGTTCCGTTGGTGACAACTCAATCGATTACTCGTCTTGAAGGGCAGGGTTACAACAACTCTAAAGTCGACATGTTTGCTAATGCGACGGATGTGGGGGCTGATGGTGCGGTACTGAGTCGAATTGAGGGTATCTCAAATAATGGTGCAGATATTGTTTTCCGTAGCGGAAACAATGGGCCATACAGTAGCGGCTTCGATTTAAACAGTGGTAGCCAACAAGTTCGAGTCTACGAGCAAACAAATGGCGGTGCTGATACTCGTGAACTTGGCCGTCTACGCATCAACTCAAATGGTGAGGTTGAATTCAGAGCTAACGGCTATCTAGATCATGACGGTGATGACACTATCGACTTCTCGATTAACGTGATTGCGACAGATGGTGATTTAGACACCTCTGAAACACCGTTAGATATCACGATTACTGATAGGGACTCTACAAGAATCGCGCTGAAAGTGACGACCTTCGAGGACGCGGGTAGAGATTCAACGATACCTTACGCAACAGGTGATGAGCCGACTCTTGAGAATGTTCAAGATAACCAAAATGGTTTGCCGAATGCGCCAGCGCAAGTTGCGCTGCAAGTTAGTCTGTATGACCAAGATAACGCTGAATCTATTGGGCAGTTGACGATTAAAAGCCCGAACGGAGGTGATAGTCACCAAGGTACTTTTTATTACTTTGATGGTGCTGACTACATTGAATTAGTGCCTGAGTCAAATGGGAGCATTATATTTGGCTCTCCTGAACTCGAACAAAGCTTCGCTCCAAACCCGAGTGAACCAAGACAAACTATCGCGACGATAGACAACCTGTTCTTTGTTCCTGACCAACACGCTAGTTCGGATGAAACTGGTGGGCGAGTTCGCTATGAGCTTGAAATTGAGAAAAATGGCAGTACGGATCACACCGTTAATTCAAACTTCAGAATTGAGATTGAAGCTGTAGCGGATATTGCGACTTGGGATGACACCAGTAGCACGTATCAGTATCAAGTCAACGAAGATGAAGACAATGTCACGTTGCAGCTGAACGCAGAGTCGCAAGATAACAGTAATACTGAGACGATTACCTACGAACTTGAAGCAGTTCAAGGCGACGGGAAGTTTGAGTTACTTGATCAAAATGGCAATGTGCTAACGCCCGTTAATGGTGTTTATATCATCGCATCTGCTGATATCAATAGCACCGTAGTTAACCCTATTGATAATTTCTCAGGGCAGATTGAGTTCAACGCGACGGCAATTACGGAAGAGACGCTTAACCCATACGATGATTCAGCCAACGGTGGAGCAAACGATAAGACGACGGCTCGTTCTGTGGAACAAAGTATTGTTATTGATGTGACCGCAGATGCGGACCCTGGCACATTCAGTGTTAGTCGAATTCAGATCAACGAAGACAATATCGATGATCCAGATTACGTCGGGTCTTTAGACAACAAAGACGCATTCACGTTAGACGAAGTCATTACCATGACTGGGTCGGTGGATACCGATGGCTCTGAAGAACTGTTTGTTCGTATCAGTAATATTACAGAAGGCGCCGTACTTTACTTTTTAGGTACAACTGATGTGGTGCCTACAGTTAGTGGTACCAATTACCAAGAAATCGCGTATTCCGATTTGGCTAACGTGGAAGTTGTTCCTACTAAACACAGTAATGAAAACTTCACTTTTGACGTTACAGGTGTGGTCAAAGACACCGCGGACTTATCAATAAATCCTCAACAAGTCGATGAAGAAATACTGGGTACAAAAACGGTCAACGTCGAGGTTAAAGGTGTTGCTGATGTTCCTTATGGTGGAACGAATGGCACAGATTGGACAACGTTTACAGATGGCGCGACAAGCGGTGTTCAAACTACCATTGAAGAGAGTCAAAATGGCGATAGCTTTGCTCTGCTTGACTTCACTGTATTGTCTGGCGAACGTAAACCTGATGACCCAACAGATTCTCCTCTAACTGGAGATGGATCTGAAGCCATTACTGTAATCCTTTCAGGTATTCCTGATGGTGTGATTCTCGAAGATGGCGACGGTACGGTTATTGATCTTAACTTTGTTGGTTACGAAACTGGACCGGGCGGTAGTCCTGACTTATCCAAACCTATCTACGAAGCGAATATTACTGAGGCAGGTAAAACCTCAGGGATCCGCATCAGACCTGTCGATTCTTCAACCGAGAATATTCATATTCAAGGTAAAGTGATTGTGACTGAGAATGATGGTCATACACTGTCCTTCGATCAAGAGGTTCGAGTGCTTGTTATACCTCGAATCGATACATCAGCAACTTATGTCAACACGACTAACGGTGATGAAGATACGGCTATCAACATTGATTGGCACCCCGAAGGTGCAGACTATATTGATTCTGATGAGCATTTCACTTCGATTACGATTTCCGGTATTCCATCGGGTGTCACACCTACTGTAAATGGTGATGTTACTGTTGTAAACGATGGTGCAGGTACGTTAACTATTACTCCTAAAGACGCTAGTCAAACACCGGAGCAATTTACTCAGATTGCTTTGGCGAATAACTTTATCCAAATGACACCACCAGAAAACTCGAGTGTAGACTTTACGCTGACAACTGTCGTGGAGATGGAGGAGAGAGATTTCGAGTACACCGACGACGCTATTGTTGGTGAGGGCGGCCGGGTAGTTGCTAATCCAGCAATTACAGGCACCATCACAGTACAAGTTGTGCCTGTTGTGGAACCTGAAGATCCAGATGGAGATGGAGTTGACGATAACTTTATCGTTTTCTCCAATGAAGATGGCAGTGGAGAATTGGCAACGATTACCTCTGATGCCGCAGGTGTTATCAAATTTACGACCAATAGCGATAACGAAGCCGTAGATGGTGGCGGTGTTGAAACCTTGGATGGTGAGTACGTTATCCGTTATAAAGAAGAAGATGTCTCTCCTGAATTTGCTATTAATGAAGTCGTTAACGAGGTCGTGGTTCAGTTGACTACTACGTCTGATGGCGCGTTACCAGAAGAGGTGTTGAGTCAACTGCTCGTGACTGGTGCTGTGTATGAGGGGGATGGCCGTTGGGTAGTCACAGATGAAGATGCATTTACGATTAGCGCACCAGAAGGCTTAGATCTAACAGCGCCATATGATGATGGTATCTCGACTAACACTAGCAGCATTAAGATGACGGTGTTTACTCAAGTTGAAGACTTGGGGGACGAATTAGGTGACCAGAATTCTGCGATTGTTCCACGAGAGGGTAACGTTATTTTGACCTTCCCAGAAGAGATCAGTGGTGGTGGCGAAATAGCAGCGGATATAACTGCGACACCAGATCAAACTATCGACGCAATTGAAGACACTCAACTCATGCTGGGTGATGCTCTTGAAAGTATTATTAGTTTCAGTGGTGGCGATGCATTTAATGATCAAATTACCATCGTTATTGATGATACCGTGGTTGTTAACCCAGGAGGTTCTGACCAAACGATCATAAATATAAGCATTGGGGGCAGCGGTGAGATTGACTTCGTTAACGGCGAATATGTGTATCAGTCCACTTTGGTACAAGGTGTAGTGCCAGACTTTTCTGATTTGGTATTGAATTTACCTGCAAATTATTCAGGTGACTTTGACTTGCCATTTAAGGTGATCACCAAAGACCTGATATCGGGTGATGAGAACGTACTTGATACCAGCGCCATTATTAAAGTCTCCGCAGTAACTGACTTAGCGCCAACTATTTCTGTCGATATCGCGGGTTCTTTAGATGACTCGTTGGACCCAGTTGATATCGATGGCCAACCGGGGGCTGAAGCTGTGGGTTATGAAGACACCTATATTGTGCTTGATTTCTCGGGTTCGGTTGCAGACCAAGTTAATGGTGTTGAAGGCGGCAATGAGCGCTTCACCGATATTACTCTAACCTTAAATGACACAAGTAATGGTGAATTTTACAGTGATACTGGAACGGCTTTAGGCACATCAATATCTTTCACTGAGACGGAAATTGAGAATGGAGCCTTGTCTGGTGTGCTGTTTAGACCGAAAGAGAACTTCCCGACTTACGATGATGTAAATGGTGTTGATGTCAGTACTGTTAGCGTTACTGTGAGCGGGAATATTTTAGACACCGCGACGTTTAATGAGGGAGGTTCTAGCACAACTGAAGATGCTACAAGCGAATCTTTTTCAACGTCGGTGAGTTTCGACGTCGTCCCTGTCGTGGATGATGTTCTCGTCACAGGGCCAGGTAGTGACCCTGATGTTATCGAAATTACGGGTAGCGAAGATCAAGAAATCTCGTTGTCTGGAACTAGCCCGATCTCAATTGGTTTGACGGATTTAGATGGTTCAGAATCCTTTGTTTCGATTAAATTTACTGACGTGCCGGATGGTTTCCAATTCAGAGTCGACAACAATTCAGACTTTACTGTGAAGAATAATGGTGGGGGAGTCTGGAGTGTCCAATTACCGCCTAGCGTGTCAACGTCATTTGATCTAAGTGAGATCTCTGTTCTACCGCCGAAAGATTTCAGTGGTACCTTTGAGTTTGGTGTCGAAGTCTTTACTCAAGAGTCTTTGCTAGGTGTTCCTACGAATGCAGGCACGTTGCCGAGCTTTGAAGTCCACGTACTCCCTGTGGGTGATGATGTCGATACTAACCCGACCGACTCTGTGACAGGCAATGAAGGCCAAAATATTGATATCGAAATCAATGCGACGATTTTGGACAAAGAACTGTCTGCAACAGGAAGTGGGACGTTTACTGAAAATGCACCTGAAACCCTTCGAGTCGAAGTGGCAGGCGTTCCTCAAGATGCATCTATCTACTACCCTGACGGAACCACCTTGGGTAGTTATGACCCAATTACACAGCTCTGGACTCTAGATGTTCCAGCTCAGTCGCTAGATAAGATCGTATTTAACTCTGGCGAACATAATAGTGATGCGGGTAATGCTCTAGGTATCAATGGTCCACTGCAGATTACCGTTCGTTCTGTGGATACAGATGCTGATAACACCGAATACTTAGGTACGCCAACCAGCTTCGATGTTGATTTAGTGATTGATCCTATCAACGATCAACCGACATTTGTGAATGTGACCAACATTGAAACGCCGGAAGATATTAGCATCGCTATCGACAACTTCAGTATCTACGATGTTGACGCTAACTTTGATAACCCAGATGCGCCGTATGTTCTTACGTTACAAGTGGATCAAACACTGCCAGGAGCGCAAGGCGTGTTTGAGTTTACCAGCTCACCTGACGTGACGTTTGTATTGCAGCCAGACGGTTCGTTGGTGATTACCGGTAAAGAAGCTGACATCAATACCGCGTTGACCAATGGAGCGGTGACTTTCAAACCAGACCCAGACCAGAACTACCTCAACCAGAGTGGTTTAGTCACAATCAATGCAACGCTCGATGATGGTGGTAATAACGGCTTGATTGACGCGGGTGATCCAAATACCGCTCAAACCAATCAAGCTACCTTCACTATTAAGGTGACGGAAGTGAATGACGCTCCGGTCGCGACTGATGTCGATTTAGGCTCGATTGCGGAAGATGGTCAAATCGTGATTGTTGAAGATGACTTGATTGCAGCGAGTTCTGATCTAGAAAACCATAACCTCACGGTAACCGGCGTAACTCTTACTCAAGGGCAAGGTCAGCTAACGCGCTTTGAAAATGCTGGTGGTGCTGATGACGCTGGGATTACGGGGCCGTTCTGGATATTCATTGCAGATAATGATTTCAACGGCGACGTTAAATTCAATTACTCCATTATCGATGATGGTACAACCAATAGTGCGGATGATTTTAAAACCGATAGCGCTGAAATCAGCCTTGTGGTGACAGAAGTCAACGACCAGCCAGTGGCATCGGACATTGATTTGGGCACCATGCTTGAAGAAGGACAGCTGGTCATTAAAGAGGAAGACCTGATTTCCGCAACCACTGATCCGGAAAACGATACGATTACTGTGAACAGTTTGGTGCTCGATCAAGGTCAGGGCCAATTACAGCGCTTCGAGAACGTCGGCGGCGCTGATGACGCTATGATTACTGGCCCGTACTGGATATTTACGGCTGCTGATGAATACAACGGTAACGTTAAGTTCACCTATACCGTTGAGGATGATGGTACAACCAACGGCGCTGATGATTTCTTAACAGATACCGGCGAAATCAGTGTTGTGGTAACAGATGTGAATGATCAGCCTGTGGCAACGGACATCGATTTAGGCACCATCCTAGAAGAAGGTCAGTTGATCATCAAAGAGGAAGACTTGATTGGCGCAACGAGTGACCCAGAAAACGACACGATTACCGTGACTAATCTGGTGCTCGATGAAGGCCAAGGCCAATTACAACGCTTTGAGAACGTGGGCGGTGCTGATGACGCTGCGATTACTGGCCCATACTGGGTATTTACCGCAGCCAACGAATACAACGGTGATGTTAAGTTCACTTATACCGTCGAGGATGATGGTACAACCAATGGCGCCAATGACTTCTTAACGGATACTGCAGAGATCACCGCGATTGTCGATGGAGTGAACGATACGCCTGTTGTTAATGGTGACAGTGTCACTACGGTTGTTGACGAGGATGCTGGTCAGCTATTGAGTGGTATCAATGTCAGTGACCCTGATTATGTTGATACATTTTCCGATGATCTCATGACAGTCACGCTGACGGTGGATTACGGTACATTGAACGTATCACTTCCTGCAGTGACGACAGTGATGGTCAACGGTAACAATACTGGTTCAGTCACCTTAGTCGGTGCTCTGAGTGACCTGAATGCGCTGATTGATACGCCGACTAGTCCAAATGGTGTTTACCTTGATGCGAGCCTGTCTCCAACCAATAGCATTGGGTTAGAAGTTGTCGCCAAAGACAGCGGAAACCCTTCTGGTATTGCGATAGAGACAGCACCTGTGGTTTACAACATCGCGGTTACGCCAGTGGCAAATGCGCCAACCTTGTCGATTGATACTGCGTCTAATTATGTGAGAAACATTACCGCGAGCCAGTCAGTCAGTGCGAGTGGCATTCCTTTGGTTGGAATTATCGCCGCCTTAACGGACATTACAGAGGAGCTAACGCTGCATATTAGTGATGTTCCTGCTGGCGCTCAAATCACCAGTGATGTCGGCTCTGTGACCGATCTCGGTGGCGGTGTTTGGGTGGCAACGGCAGATGCGATCGATAGCTTGCAGGCAGTAGGGCTTTCTCAAACTCCGGGTAGTTACACGCTTAAAGTTGAGGCGGTTTCTGAAGAGACTGACAACAACGATACGGCGACATCAACTTCAATAGACCTTAACCTGAACATTGTGTCTGACGCGGTTGATATTAACCTGGCTTCGGAAACTGACGATGTTCAGCTATTGGCTGGCGCGAATGCGACTGACCTAACTGCGGGCTCTGGAAATGACCGACTGGAAGGTGGCGCGGGTGATGATACGCTTGTTGGTGGTGACGGTAACGACACACTGATTGGCGGTGGCGGTTCAGATATTCTAACCGGTGGCGATGGTATGGATTCGTTCGTATGGCTTAATATCGAAGATGGCGTTGAAGACACCATTACCGATTTCAGCCTATCTGAAGGTGACCAGATCGACTTGCGCGAAGTATTGCCAGAGCTGAAGAATACATCTCCAGACATGACGGCGTTACTACAACAGATAGACGCGAAAGTGGAAGGGGATGATATTGAGCTTACGATCAAGTCTGATGGTTTAGGCACTACGGAACAGGTGATTGTGGTTGAAGACCTTGCTCCTCAGCTAACCTTAAGTGGCACCATGCCTTCGGATATTTTGGATGCGTTAGTGCAACAAAATGTCATCACTCACGGTTAACGCTAAATTGGAGGCTAGCTATTAGAATCTAACGATTAAACTAAAAGCGAACCATTTAACCATAACGAAAGAGGCCAGCATTGCTGGCCTCTTTTTTGTCACTGTATAAATCGTAAAGAGTTACTTAAGAGAGTTGTGGATCAGGAACTCTTCTTCGACGCCTTTCAATTTCATCTCATCCATAATGAAGTTCACTGTGTTCAACAAGCGTTGTTCACCTTTTGGTATCAGGTAACCGAATTGACTGTTGGTAAACGGTGTTTCGCAGCGTGCCGCTTCAAGACGTTCGTCCGTCACTTGATAGAACAGACCTTCAGGAGTTTCTGTCACCATTACATCAACTTTACCTTCCGCAACGGCTTGCGGAACGTCTAGGTTGTTCTCGTAACGCGTAAAGCTCGCGTCTTGCAAGTTAGCATCCGCAAAAATCTCATTAGTCCCGCCGATATTAACGCCAACACGCACAGATGAAAGGTTCACTTTCTCAATGCTGTTGTATTGTTCTGCTTTGCCTTTCGCAACCAAGAAACACTTGCCAAAGGTCATGTAGCCTTGAGTTTGTTCTGCGTTTAACTGACGCTGCATTTTACGCGTGATACCGCCCATCGCGATGTCGTATTTATCGCTGTCTAGATCGGTCAGTAGATCTTTCCATGTGGTACGAACAATCTGTAATTCAACGCCCAACTGCTCTGCAACATGTTTGGCTACGTCAATGTCATAACCAGAGTAGGTTTTGCCGTCGAAGTAAGAAAAAGGTTTGTAGTCGCCTGTAGTACCGACGCGAAGTGTACCTGATTTTTGAATGTCTTCTAGCTGGTCAGCTTGTACTACACCAGAAAGTGCCAGAGTAATGGAAGCAAGTAATAGTGATGTTTTTTTCATTGTAATTATCTGTTGTGTTTGTGTTGTTATTCAAAGTAACAGAAACAATCAGAGAAAGAGATCAAACCATTGGAAAGGTTGTAAAAGAAGATAAAACGAGGGCAGGAGATAGGTAACTTTATTGATTTGTGAACATTGATAAAGATGTGTTTCATATTCCATTTTGATAAACCGTAGACAAACAAAAAGCCCATGTTATCGAATAACATGGGCTTCATTATTGGTTTAACTTGTTAGCTGTTTAGCTGTTTAGCTATTTAGCAACTGACTCGTTGTTCATCTTAGCCGGAGCTTTAGATGCGTTAACCAGTAGGATACCAACGGTGAGTACCATCGAACCACATAGTAGGAACAACAAGCGTCCTGTTGGTTCGTTTGGAATCAGAGCCATTGCTAGGATACCGAAACCTGCTGTGCTGATAAGCTTACCAAGCATTGAACGTTGTTTAGTATCTAGGTTTTGTTGCTCTTCACCTTCCGCGACTAGCGGTGTATTCCAGTTAGTGAATAGTTGGTCAACTTCTTTCTCACGTTCAGGCGATAGGCCTTTGTAGAAGCGAGAAGTTAGGATGAAGTAACCACCAGTAAACACTACGTGAGCAGCTAAGCTAAGACCAACTTTCAAGTCGCTCCATTCACGGCCAGTAAGCGCTGTTTCCATACCAAATAGGTGCTCGATGTCTTCTGCTTGAAGAGAGATACCGAAGATGTAAGAAACGAAGCCACCAACGATTAGTGTAGACCAACCAGACCAGTCAGGAGTCTTACGAATCCACATACCTAGTAGTACAGGAATCAGCATTGGGAAGCCAATTAATGCACCCACGTTCATTACGATATCGAACAAGCTCAAGTGGCGTAGTGAGTTGATGAACAAACCAATCGCGATGATGATGATACCCATCATGATAGTGGTTAGCTTACTTACGATAACCAGCTCTTTCTGAGTCGCGTTTTGGCGAAGAATAGGGCTGTAGAAGTTCATTACAAAGATGCCAGCGTTACGGTTCAGACCTGAATCCATAGAAGACATTGTCGCAGCGAACATTGCTGACATAAGAAGACCAACCATACCTGCTGGCATTACGTTCTGTACGAATGCTAGGTAAGCTGCATCACCCGCTTTGTCACCCATTGAAGCGTACTGCAATGCAAAGTCAGGCATGAATGCACTAACGTACCAAGGTGGTAGGAACCAGATTAGTGGGCCAACAACCATAAGGATACATGCTAGGCCTGCCGCTTTACGTGCGTTTTCACTGTCTTTTGCACATAGGTAACGGTAAGCATTGATGCTGTTGTTCATTACACCGAACTGCTTCACGAAAATGAACACAACCCAAAGTACGAAGATGCTCATGTAGTTAAGGTTATTACCTAACATGAAGTCGCCGTCGAAATTTGCAACGATGTTAGTTAGGCCACCACCGTGGAAATAAGCTGCAACCGCACAAGTAATCGTAACCGCCATGATAACAAGCATTTGCATGAAGTCAGAAGCAACAACCGCCCAAGAGCCGCCTGTTACTGCCATCAATACTAGAACCATACCCGTTACCACAATGGTTGCTTCCATTGGGATGTTGAATACCGCTGCTACGAAGATAGCTAGACCATTTAGCCAGATACCCGCAGAGATAAGGCTGTCAGGCATACCTGCCCATGTGAAGAACTGTTCAGACGTTTTACCAAAGCGCTGACGAATAGCTTCGATCGCCGTTACCACACGAAGTTGGCGGAACTTTGGAGCGAAGTACATATAGTTCATGAAGTAGCCAAAAGCATTGGCTAAGAATAGGATTACAATAACGAAACCGTCATTGAACGCGCGTCCTGCGGCACCTGTAAACGTCCATGCTGAAAACTGTGTCATGAAGGCAGTTGCACCAACCATCCACCACAACATTTTGCCGCCCCCTCTGAAGTAATCGCTGGTAGAGGTGGTGAACTTACGGAACATCCAACCAATCGCGATTAAAAAGAAGAAGTAGGCGAGAACAACAAAA
Source organism: Vibrio sp. NC2 (assembly GCF_025195005.1). Lineage (NCBI taxonomy): Bacteria > Pseudomonadati > Pseudomonadota > Gammaproteobacteria > Vibrionales > Vibrionaceae > Vibrio > Vibrio sp. NC2. Next base: position 155,888 of record NZ_JANVFC010000010.1, on the reverse strand, counting down.
GTATCGATAGTCATCTTTTCAGCCTTTTAAATATCATAATTAACTGGGCTTAGATTAACGCGTTCAAAGATTTATTTGTACTACAATATGTCTTTAGTATGATCTAGGTCGCATTGATTTTTTAGGTATTGGTAAGTAACTAATCAAGTCATTGTTTTAATTGGTTTTAATTGGTTGCGTATTTTGTTTTAGATATAAAATAAAGTGAGGGTTAAATGTTTATATGTATTACAATATAAGCAAAAGCGCTTACTTTACTTTATCTATAAGATTTTAATTATAACCGTAACAAATGTGCTACAAATTGGTGTGTTGTGCGACGCCATTCACGTTAATTTGAAACTCTATTCTGGAAATTCTTGTATTAGGATTTCAAGTGTAGCTCATTGTTTTCACCTCGCTATTTTGTGTTTGTCTGCGGTTCTGTAGCCTTTCCATGCTATTGATTAATTTTTTCGTGCTAGAGAGACGCGTATTTGGAATGTTTGTCACTGAGTCGTCGTTAAACTGGACGACGGGACACTCTTTCGGCTCACTTTGTCTATTGTGGTCTTCAGTGCATGCTATGAGAAATGTTTGACGACGTATTGAAAAGGAATATTGTCGGATAAAGGGATGGATAAGGAGCTGGATAAGCGGTAGGGAGCACCAGTAACCCTTCGCTAGATGCATACTGAGGTCGCTTGAAAGCCTTACATCACTCGTTCTTGCCTGTCTTAGTCACGGAGCTGTACGAGGCCATAGGGAGAACGGCGATAGGGTATGGGGAAACAGAACGTTGATTGAGCGTGTTTTACGGTTAGTCAGCGCAATAAACGTCAGATAACAAAAAGCCCCACCGAAGTGAGGCTTTATCACCAAATCTAAAACAGATTAAGCGTTAACGTGATCAACTGCGTCACGAACAAGCTTGCCTAGTTCGTCCCACTTACCTTCATCGATAAGGTTAGTTGGAACCATCCAAGTACCGCCACACGCAAGAACAGAAGGGATCGATAGGTATTCATCAACATTCTTCAAGCTTACGCCACCAGTAGGCATGAATTTAACAGGGTAAACGGCTGTTAGTGCTTTAAGCATACCAGTACCGCCTGAAGGCTCAGCAGGGAAGAACTTCAACGTGCGAAGACCCATTTCCATTGCTTGCTCAACTAGGCTTGGGTTGTTAACACCCGGTACGATTGCAACACCTTTGTCGATACAGTATTGAACAGTACGTGGGTTAAAACCTGGGCTTACGATGAAATCAACGCCAGCTTCGATAGATGCGTCAACTTGCTCGTTAGTCAGTACAGTACCTGAACCGATTAGCATGTCTGGGAATTCTTTACGCATGATGCGAATCGCTTCGATTGCACATTCTGTACGTAGTGTAATTTCTGCACATGGCATGCCATTTTCAACCAACGCTTTACCTAGAGGGATAGCGTCTTCAGCACGGTTGATCGCGATTACAGGAATTACTTTTAGGTTTGCTAGTTGTTCATTTAATGTCGTCATGAATTCTTTCTCACGTTAAATGTGGGCCTGCTTTCAACTAAGCAAACCCTTGATTAATAGTTAAAGTGCGTAATTATAGAGACAGATCAGGCGTCGCTTCTAGAGGAATGATAGCACCTGGATGCTGAATCACGGTTCCTGCCACAATATGACCTGCAAATGCAGCATCACGAGCACTACCGCCGCTCAAGCGCTTGGCCAAGAAGCCGGCACTGAACGAGTCGCCAGCGGCAGTCGTATCAACGATGTTGTCTACAGGGTTGGGTGCAACGTATTGAGCGCTTTGGCTTTCAACCACTAAGCAGTCTTTCGCGCCACGTTTAATGACGATCTCTTTCACACCAGACTCAGACGTACGTGTAATACATTGTTCAATGCTTTCGTCGCCGTATAGCTCTTGCTCATCATCAAACGTCAGCAGAGCCGTATCTGTGTACTTAAGCATTTTCAAGTACCAAGAAATCGCTTCTTGTTGGCTTTCCCAAAGTTTAGGTCGGTAGTTATTGTCGAAGAATACTTGGCCGCCTTGAGCTTTGAATTTGTCTAAGAAGTTGAATAGCTGCGTGCGACCATTTTCTGTCAAGATTGCCAGCGTAATACCACTTAAGTAAACCGCGTCAAAAGAGAACAGCTTATCAAGAAGAGCAGGCGTGTCTTCCTGATCAAACATGAACTTCGCTGCAGCATCACTACGCCAGTAGTGGAAACTGCGTTCACCAGTTTCATCGGTCTCGATGTAGTAAAGCCCTGGTTGTTTGTGATCCAGCTGAGCTATTAAGCTCGTGTCGATACCTTCCGCTTGCCAATTTTTTAACATGTCGGTACTGAATGGGTCAGTGCCGAGTGCAGTTACGTAGCTCGTGTTGATATCTTGCTCTTTTGTTAAGCGAGATAAGTAAAGTGCAGTATTCAGCGTATCGCCACCAAAACTTTGCTTAAGCCCGTCTTGTTTCTTTTGTAGCTCAACCATGCACTCGCCAATGACCGCGATGTTTAATGATTTCATATGCTTACCTTAGCAACTGAGGTTGCGCTAGTTATTATTTTAGGAAATCTTCACGCGCAGGGTTGAAGATATCAAGAAGGATGCTGTCTTGTTCTAGTGCAACCGCACCGTGCATCATGTGTTTACGAGCGAAGTAAGCATCGCCTTCTTTAAGCACTTTCTTCTCGCCGTCGATTTCAGCTTCGAAGCTACCACGAACAACATAACCGATTTGGTCGTGAATTTCGTGAGTATGAGGGTGGCCAATCGCGCCCTTATCAAAGCATAGGTGTACTGCCATTAGATCGTCAGTGTAAGCAACGATTTTACGCTTAATGCCGCCACCAAGTTCTTCCCATGGGTTTTCATCTAGGATAAAGAAAGAGTTCATTGTGTATCTCCTAATCTGTTTAAATCTTTTAAGTGTTACTTAACTTGCATCCATCATAAGGGAATGAGCCTAATTGTAATACAATATATCTAAATTTGTGTGATATTGATCAAGCGATAGTTTATATAGCGTAAATGAATCAACAACTTAAGAAATGCTTGGTATCTGGCATTAGTTAACTGCATCAATGGCTTACGGTGAATTATGTGACTCTACTCATCATTTGGCGACGAATAGGTATAATTAAAGCTCATATTGTATTACTTTATATGGAGTTTGAAAATTTAATCAAAGTTTAAGCAGATAAACTCTTTATTGAGGGTGACAAAGAATATGACGACTAAACCAGTATTGTTGACTGAAGCTGAAATCGAACAGCTTCATCTTGAAGTGGGCCGTTCTAGCTTAATGGGCAAAACCATTGCAGCGAACGCGAAAGACCTAGAAGCATTCATGCGTTTACCTATTGATGTCCCGGGTCATGGTGAAGCTGGGGGTTACGAACATAACCGCCACAAGCAAAATTACACGTACATGAACCTAGCTGGTCGCATGTTCTTGATCACTAAAGAGCAAAAATACGCTGACTTTGTTACTGAATTACTAGAAGAGTACGCAGACAAATATCTAACGTTTGATTACCACGTACAGAAAAACACCAACCCTACAGGTCGTTTGTTCCACCAAATCCTGAACGAACACTGTTGGTTAATGTTCTCAAGCTTAGCTTACTCTTGTGTTGCTTCAACACTGACACAAGAGCAGCGTGACAACATTGAGTCTCGCATTTTTGAACCCATGCTAGAAATGTTCACCGTTAAATACGCACACGACTTCGACCGTATTCACAATCACGGTATTTGGGCTGTAGCCGCTGTGGGTATTTGTGGTCTTGCTTTAGGCAAACGTGAATACCTAGAAATGTCAGTGTACGGCATTGACCGTAATGATACTGGCGGTTTCCTAGCGCAAGTTTCTCAGTTATTTGCACCTTCTGGCTACTACATGGAAGGTCCTTACTACCACCGTTACGCGATTCGTCCAACGTGTGTGTTTGCTGAAGTGATTCACCGTCATATGCCTGAAGTTGATATCTACAACTACAAAGGCGGCGTGATTGGTAACACAGTACAAGCGATGCTTGCGACGGCTTACCCGAACGGTGAGTTCCCAGCTCTGAATGATGCTTCTCGTACCATGGGTATCACTGACATGGGTGTTCAGGTTGCGGTAAGTGTTTACAGCAAGCATTACTCTTCTGAAAACGGCGTAGACCAAAATATTCTGGGTATGGCGAAGATTCAAGACGCAGTATGGATGCACCCATGTGGTCTTGAGCTATCTAAAGCCTACGAAGCCGCTTCTGCGGAGAAAGAAATCGGCATGCCTTTCTGGCCGAGTGTTGAATTGAATGAAGGCCCTCAAGGTCACAACGGCGCGCAAGGCTTTATCCGCATGCAGGATAAGAAAGGCGACGTTTCTCAACTTGTGATGAACTACGGCCAACACGGCATGGGTCACGGCAACTTTGATACGCTGGGTATTTCTTTCTTCAACCGCGGTCAAGAAGTGCTACGCGAATACGGCTTCTGTCGTTGGGTTAACGTGGAGCCTAAATTCGGCGGCCGCTACCTAGACGAAAACAAATCTTACGCTCGTCAAACGATTGCTCACAACGCAGTCACGATTGATGAAAAATGTCAGAACAACTTTGACGTTGAACGTGCAGACGCTGTACACGGTTTACCACACTTCTTCAAAGTAGAAGACGAGCAAATCAACGGCATGAGTGCATTTGCTAACGATCACTACCAAGGCTTTGACATGCAACGCAGCGTGTTCATGCTAAACCTTGAAGAGATAGAATCTCCGTTATTGTTAGACCTATACCGCTTAGATTCTGAGAAAGGCGGCGAAGGCGAGCATCAATACGACTACTCACACCAATATCAAGGTCAGATTGTTCGCACTAACTTTGAATACCAAGCAAACAAAGAGCTGAACACGCTAGGTGACGATTTCGGTTACCAACACCTATGGAACGTCGCAAGCGGTGAAGTGAAGGGAACAGCAATTGTAAGCTGGCTACAAAACAACACCTACTACACATGGCTAGGTGCAACGTCTAACGATAATGCTGAAGTTATCTTTACTCGCACTGGTGCTAACGACCCAAGTTTCAATCTACGTTCAGAGCCTGCGTTCATTCTACGCAGCAAAGGCGAAACAACACTGTTTGCTTCTGTTGTTGAAACGCACGGTTATTTCAACGAAGAATTCGAGCAATCTGTCAATGCACGTGGTGTTGTGAAAGACATCAAAGTCGTGGCTCACACCAATATCGGTTCGGTAGTTGAGATCACCACAGAGAAATCAAACGTGACAGTGATGATCAGCAACCAACTTGGCGCGACTGACAGCACTGAACACAAAGTAGAACTGAATGGCAAAGTATACAGCTGGAAAGGCTTCTACTCAGTAGAGACAACTTTACAAGAAACGAATTCAGAAGAACTTAGCACTGCAGAGCAGGGGAAATAATAATGAGCTATCAACCACTTTTACTTAACTTTGATGAAGCAGCTGAACTTCGTAAAGAACTTGGCAAGGATAGCCTATTAGGTAACGCACTGACTCGCGACATTAAACAAACTGACGCTTACATGGCGGAAGTTGGCATTGAAGTACCAGGTCACGGTGAAGGCGGCGGTTACGAGCACAACCGTCACAAGCAAAACTACATCCATATGGATCTAGCAGGTCGTTTGTTCCTTATCACTGAGGAAACAAAATACCGTGATTACATCGTTGATATGCTAACAGCGTACGCGACGGTATACCCAACACTTGAAAGCAACGTAAGCCGTGACTCTAACCCTCCAGGTAAGCTGTTCCACCAAACGTTGAACGAGAACATGTGGATGCTTTACGCTTCTTGTGCGTACAGCTGCATCTACCACACTATCTCTGAAGAGCAAAAGCGTCTGATCGAAGACGATCTTCTTAAGCAGATGATCGAAATGTTCGTTGTTACTTACGCACACGACTTCGATATCGTACACAACCACGGCTTATGGGCAGTGGCAGCGGTAGGTATCTGTGGTTACGCAATCAACGACCAAGAATCTGTAGACAAAGCGCTTTACGGCCTGAAACTAGACAAAGTAAGCGGCGGTTTCTTAGCGCAACTTGACCAACTGTTCTCGCCAGACGGCTACTACATGGAAGGTCCTTACTACCACCGTTTCTCGCTACGTCCAATCTACCTGTTTGCAGAGGCGATTGAACGTCGTCAGCCTGAAGTTGGTATCTATGAATTCAACGATTCAGTGATCAAGACAACGTCTTACTCTGTATTCAAAACGGCATTCCCAGACGGTACATTGCCAGCTCTGAACGATTCATCGAAGACAATTTCTATCAACGATGAAGGCGTTATCATGGCAACGTCTGTGTGTTACCACCGTTACGAGCAGACTGAAACTCTGCTTGGTATGGCTAACCACCAACAAAACGTTTGGGTTCATGCTTCAGGTAAAACATTGTCTGACGCGGTTGATTCAGCAGACGACATCAAAGCATTCAACTGGGGTAGCCTGTTTGTAACCGACGGTCCTGAAGGCGAAAAAGGCGGCGTAAGCATCCTTCGTCACCGTGACGAGCAAGATGACGACACGATGGCGTTGATCTGGTTTGGTCAACACGGTTCTGATCACCAGTACCACTCTGCTCTAGACCACGGTCACTACGATGGCCTGCACCTAAGCGTATTCAACCGTGGCCACGAAGTGCTGCACGATTACGGCTTCGGTCGCTGGGTAAACGTTGAGCCTAAGTTTGGCGGTCGTTACATCCCAGAGAACAAGTCTTACTGTAAGCAGACAGTTGCTCACAACACAGTAACGGTTGATCAGAAAACGCAGAACAACTTCAACACAGCACTGGCTGAGTCTAAGTTTGGTCAGAAGCACTTCTTCGTAGCAGACAATCAGTCACTGCAAGGCATGAGCGGCACAATTCCTGAGTACTACACAGGCGTAGACATGCAACGCAGCGTGATTCTTGCTGAACTTCCTGAGTTCGAGAAGCCACTTGTAATCGACGTATACCGCATCGAAGCGGACGCTGAGCACCAGTACGACCTACCCGTTCACCACTCTGGTCAGATCATCCGTACTGACTTTGATTACAACATGGAAAAAACGCTTAAGCCGCTAGGTGAAGACAACGGTTACCAGCACTTATGGAACGTGGCTTCAGGCAAAGTGAATGAAGAAGGCTCTCTAGTAAGCTGGCTACATGACAGCAGCTACTACAGCCTAGTAACTAGCGCGAATGCGGGCAGCGAAGTGATTTTTGCTCGCACTGGTGCTAACGATCCAGACTTCAACCTTAAGAGTGAGCCTGCGTTCATCTTACGTCAGTCTGGTCAAAACCACGTGTTTGCTTCTGTACTAGAAACGCATGGTTACTTTAACGAGTCTATCGAAGCCTCTGTAGGCGCTCGTGGTCTAGTTAAATCAGTGTCTGTTGTGGGCCATAACAGTGTCGGGACTGTTGTTCGCATTCAGACTACTTCTGGTAACACTTACCACTACGGTATCTCAAACCAAGCTGAAGACACGCAGCAAGCAACTCACACTGTTGAGTTCGCGGGTGAGACATACTCGTGGGAAGGATCATTTGCTCAACTGTAAATGATTGACACGCAAGTTATTTAACGATGGCTTGTGTTGATGTGGTGCTTTGCGGGAACGAAGCATCACATTGAATTCAGTCGTGATTGCAAAATCGTTCGTTGATACCAACAACGACTGAATACATCGGGAATAAGTCAAACCGAGTAACTCACTGTGAGTTGCTCGGTTTTTTTATGCGTGTAGGAAACAGAATTGAACTGCTTACTAGAAGGGATAAGGAACAAAGAGTTAACCCAAGCGAAGGAAAATAGCTAATGCTCACCTGTGTTTAGACTACAGTAACTGATAGGAATAAACGGTTAGGGAGTGAATCATGAAGTTAATGAAAGGGTTGGTATTAATACTAGCGGTCTCTTGTTCTACCTCTGTTTTTGCTAACGCTGTTTTAGCAAATGAAGAGTCTGATAGCAGTGTCGAAACTGGGGAGTTCGTGCGTTATCAATATCAAGACAAGATCAGTTATGGAAAGTTAGATAAAGGCGTAGTGCTGCCAATTCGTGGCGACATCTTTGGCGAATATTCAGTCGCGAAGGCTTCGATTCCACTGGATTCGGTTGAAGTGCTACTGCCAACACAACCAGAGAAGGTATTCGCCGTCGGGATGAACTTCGCTAGCCACTTAGCTTCACCTGCCGATGCACCACCGCCGATGTTTCTTAAACTTCCTTCCTCTTTGATTCTCACAGGCGAAGTGATTCAAGTGCCACCAAAAGCAAGAAATGTTCACTTTGAAGGCGAGCTGGTGGTTGTGATTGGGAAAGAGCTCAGTCAAGCCAGTGAAGAAGAAGCCGAACAAGCGATCTTTGGTGTCACGGTGGGCAATGATATTACAGAAAGAAGCTGGCAAGGCACGGATTTACAATGGCTTCGAGCGAAAGCTTCAGATGGCTTTGGCCCGGTTGGCAACACAATTGTGCGCGGCATTGATTACAACAATGTTGAGTTAACCACTCGTGTTAACGGTAAAGTGGTTCAACAAGAAAATACTTCGTTCATGATCCACAAGCCAAGAAAAGTTGTGAGCTATTTGAGCCATTATTTTACCCTCAAACCGGGCGATCTTGTTTTCATGGGAACGCCGGGAAGAACCTATGCTTTGTCCGACAAGGACCAAGTGAGTGTCACGATTGAAGGGGTAGGGACTGTGGTCAACGAAGTGCGGTTCTGATGGAATTGAATTAGCGTTGGGAGCTACAGAGCTTATGTCTGAATTTGCAGTACGTAGACGACTTGAACCTATTAATTTGAACTAGGTTAACTTGTGTAGTGAATAAACTAACCGTTTTTCGGTTCCATTATTTTAGCCCAATTGAGTGATGTTTTTGGAAGCGAGCAGAGAAAACGAGAATGACGAACCTACATGCTCGGCGAGGGTTTTGTTAGTGGTGTAACACAGTGTTTCTAGCTAAGAGAAATTAGATGCTTTCTAAGTGTTTGATTAATTGCATAAATTAATAGGTACTATCCGCTTTGATTTTACTCAATTGGCTGTAGGTTGAAATACTGTTATAGTGCTCCTTAAATAATACATAAACATAACATATAAATAAGCGAACTTATGGCTAGCACTTTTAATTCAATTTCGGGCTCGAAGCGTAGCCTGCACGTGCAAGTAGCACGCGAAATCGCTCGTGGAATTTTGTCTGGTGATCTGCCGCAAGGTTCTATTATTCCTGGTGAAATGGCGTTGTGTGAACAGTTTGGTATCAGCCGAACGGCACTTCGCGAAGCAGTTAAACTATTGACCTCTAAAGGTCTATTAGAGTCCCGCCCGAAAATCGGTACTCGTGTAGTAGACCGCGCATACTGGAACTTCCTTGATCCACAACTGATTGAATGGATGGACGGCCTAACCGACGTAGACCAATTCTGTTCACAGTTCTTAGGTCTTCGCCGTGCGATTGAACCTGAAGCGTGTGCACTGGCAGCCAAATTTGCGACGGCTGAACAACGTATTGAGCTTTCAGAGATCTTCCAAAAAATGGTCGAAGTGGATGAAGCTGAAGTGTTTGACCAAGAACGTTGGACAGACATTGATACTCGTTTCCATAGCTTGATCTTCAATGCGACAGGTAACGACTTCTATCTACCGTTCGGTAATATTTTGACTACGATGTTTGTTAACTTCATCGTGCATTCTTCTGAAGAGGGAAGCACATGCATCAATGAACACCGTAGAATCTATGAAGCTATCATGGCCGGTGATTGTGACAAGGCGAGAGTTGTGTCTGCAGCTCACTTGCAAGATGCTAACCACCGTTTGGCTACTGCGTAATAGAAACGATTTAAAGTGCATCTGAGCCATCTCACATTGAGATGAACAGCCTCACGTTCAGATAAACGACTTAAAAAGGTATGCCTAGTGCATGCCTTTTTGGGTTTTTAGACCGCTTGTTGCACCATCTGTAGCACTATTTTGGGTCAGTCTTTTTGCTACGTCTGTTAAGCTATTCTTCCACGTTACAACCCGCCTTATTTTTAACGTCTACGTAACAATCCCCAAGCATCGTTCTAAACACATTTTCAGACTGCCCGTATCAGACAAGTAGTTATGCGACAGCCGGGATTTTTCACCTCTAAGTATTCTAAATCTGGGATTAAACAAACAGGGTTCGTGGATTTAATATTTAGATATTTAAATTGAATTCTAATGATATTACCCGCTCGATTTCGTAAAAAACACTGGTTTATTGTGTGATGAATGATGTGGGTTTGGTCACGGATTCTCTTTTATTATTTTTGAGGTCTTTATGTTTATATGTGTTTGGTTGTATTTGTTAATAAGTGTGCAAAGTCTTACTTTTATTTTAAGTTGTTGTTTTTAAGGTGAAGTTTATTTTTAGTGTTTGATCTTTTGAGTTTTCACCTAAAACCCTAACAATTTCCTTAATGGATTAGCCATATTCCATCCTATGTCATATATATAATTAACTTAATCAATCAAAATAAGATCACCATCACTTATTTGGATTATTGTACTACAAATAAGGAGTCGAATTTCCTATAGTCCTCGTAACAAATTAAAACGGACAAAGGATACACGATGGAACTCAACACGATTATTGTCGGCATTTATTTCCTATTCTTGATTGCGATAGGTTGGATGTTTAGAACATTTACAAGCACTACGAGTGACTACTTCCGCGGGGGCGGTAACATGTTGTGGTGGATGGTTGGTGCAACCGCCTTTATGACCCAGTTTAGTGCATGGACATTCACCGGTGCAGCAGGTAAAGCGTATAACGATGGTTTCGCTGTAGCGGTCATCTTCGTAGCCAACGCATTTGGTTACTTCATGAACTACGCGTACTTCGCGCCGAAATTCCGTCAACTTCGCGTTGTTACGGTAATCGAAGCGATTCGTATGCGTTTTGGTGCAACCAACGAACAAGTATTCACTTGGTCTTCAATGCCGAACTCAGTGGTATCTGCGGGTGTGTGGTTAAACGCATTGGCAATCATCGCTTCGGGTATCTTCGGTTTCGACATGAACATGACTATCTGGGTGACTGGCCTAGTGGTATTGGCAATGTCGGTAACAGGTGGTTCATGGGCGGTAATCGCATCTGACTTCATGCAGATGGTTATCATCATGGCGGTAACGGTAACTTGTGCGGTTGTAGCGGTTGTTCAAGGTGGCGGTGTTGGTGAGATTGTTAACAACTTCCCAGTACAAGATGGTGGTTCGTTCCTTTGGGGCAACAACATCAACTACCTAAGCATCTTTACGATTTGGGCATTCTTCATCTTCGTTAAGCAGTTCTCAATCACGAACAACATGCTTAACTCATACCGTTACCTAGCAGCAAAAGATTCAAAGAATGCTAAGAAAGCTGCATTGCTTGCTTGTGTGTTGATGTTGTGTGGTGTGTTTATTTGGTTCATGCCTTCTTGGTTCATTGCAGGCCAAGGTGTTGATTTATCAGCGGCTTACCCTAATGCAGGTAAAAAAGCGGGCGACTTTGCTTACCTATACTTCGTACAAGAGTACATGCCAGCAGGTATGGTTGGTCTATTAGTTGCCGCGATGTTTGCAGCGACAATGTCTTCAATGGACTCAGGTCTAAACCGTAACTCAGGTATTTTTGTTAAGAACTTCTACGAAACAATCGTTCGTAAAGGTCAAGCATCAGAGAAAGAGCTAGTAACCGTATCTAAAATTACTTCAGCGGTATTTGGTTTCGCTATTATCCTAATCGCACAGTTCATCAACTCATTAAAAGGTTTGAGCCTGTTTGATACAATGATGTACGTAGGTGCGTTAATCGGTTTCCCTATGACGATTCCTGCATTCCTTGGTTTCTTCATCAAGAAGACTCCGGACTGGGCTGGTTGGGGAACGCTAGTTGTTGGTGGTATCGTATCTTATGTGGTTGGTTTTGTTATCAACGCGGAGATGGTAGCAGCGGCGTTTGGTCTTGATACTCTAACAGGACGTGAATGGTCTGATGTTAAAGTTGCGATTGGTCTGATTGCTCACATCACGCTAACCGGTGGCTTCTTCGTACTATCTACGATGTTCTACAAGCCTCTATCAAAAGAACGTCAAGCGGATGTTGATAAGTTCTTTGGCAACTTAGATACACCATTAGTAGCAGAATCGGCAGAGCAAAAAGTGTTGGATAACAAACAACGTCAAATGCTTGGTAAACTGATTGCGGTAGCGGGTGTTGGTATCATGTTGATGGCTGTTCTGACGAACCCAATGTGGGGACGTTTAGTCTTCATCCTTTGTGGTGTGATTGTTGGTGGTGTTGGTGTTCTACTTGTGAAAGCGGTCGATGATGGCGGCAAGCAAGCGAAAGCAGTAACCGAAAGCTAATACATAGAAAACGTTTATAATAGAATGCGACGACTCGAAAGGGCGTCGCATTTTTTTATTCTGCGGAACCGGAAAACCGTCAGGTGAAAGATATCTGACCTAAATCACGAAAACTGTACAAAGTGGTTCAATCGAATCGAAATATATTCAATTGTCCTACAATAAGACGTATATTATTGCTAATTCCTTTCAATCAACTTGAAAAATAAGTGAGTTAGAATGAGCGACCAAAAATCTCTTGATGCAATCAGGAAGATGAAGCTGGAAAACGATACTTCAGCAGGTAATCTTGTAGACCTACTTCCTATCGAAGTTCAAACACGTGACTTCGACCTATCATTCCTAGACACCTTGAGCGAAGCACGTCCGCGTCTTCTTGTTCAAGCTGATCAGTTAGAAGAATTCAAAGCAAAAGTGAAAGCTGATCAAGCTCACTGTATGTTTGATGATTTCTACAACAACTCTACCGTTAAGTTCCTTGAGACTGCTCCTTTCGAAGAGCCTCAAGCGTACCCAGCTGAGACGGTAGGTAAAGCTTCTCTATGGCGTCCTTATTGGCGTCAAATGTACGTTGATTGCCAAATGGCACTGAACGCGACACGTAACCTAGCGATTGCTGGTGTTGTGAAAGAAGACGAAGCGCTAATTGCGAAAGCAAAAGCTTGGACTCTAAAACTGTCTACGTACGATCCAGAAGGCGTGACTTCTCGTGGCTATAACGATGAAGCGGCTTTCCGTGTTATTGCTGCTATGGCTTGGGGTTACGACTGGCTACACGGCTACTTCACAGATGAAGAACGCCAGCAAGTTCAAGATGCTTTGATTGAGCGTCTAGACGAAATCATGCACCACCTGAAAGTGACGGTTGATCTATTGAACAACCCACTAAACAGCCACGGTGTTCGTTCTATCTCTTCTGCTATCATCCCAACGTGTATCGCGCTTTACCACGATCACCCGAAAGCAGGCGAGTACATTGCATACGCGCTAGAATACTACGCAGTACATTACCCACCATGGGGCGGTGTAGACGGCGGTTGGGCTGAAGGTCCTGATTACTGGAACACGCAAACTGCATTCCTAGGCGAAGCATTCGACCTATTGAAAGCATACTGTGGTGTAGACATGTTTAACAAAACATTCTACGAAAACACAGGTGATTTCCCGCTTTACTGCATGCCTGTTCACTCTAAGCGCGCAAGCTTCTGTGACCAGTCTTCAATCGGTGATTTCCCAGGTTTAAAACTGGCTTACAACATCAAGCACTACGCAGGTGTTAACCAGAAGCCTGAGTACGTTTGGTACTACAACCAACTGAAAGGCCGTGATACTGAAGCACACACCAAATTCTACAACTTTGGTTGGTGGGACTTCGGCTACGACGATCTTCGTTTTAACTTCCTTTGGGATGCACCTGAAGAGAAAGCACCATCGAACGATCCACTGTTGAAAGTATTCCCAATCACGGGTTGGGCTGCATTCCACAACAAGATGACTGAGCGTGATAACCATATTCACATGGTATTCAAATGTTCTCCGTTTGGCTCAATCAGCCACTCTCACGGTGACCAAAACGCATTTACGTTGCACGCATTCGGTGAAACGCTAGCATCAGTGACAGGTTACTACGGTGGTTTCGGTGTAGACATGCACACGAAATGGCGTCGTCAAACGTTCTCTAAAAACCTTCCACTATTCGGTGGTAAAGGTCAGTACGGCGAGAACAAGAACACAGGCTACGAAAACCACCAAGATCGCTTCTGTATCGAAGCGGGCGGCACTATCTCTGACTTCGACACTGAATCTGATGTGAAGATGGTTGAAGGTGATGCAACGGCATCTTACAAGTACTTCGTTCCTGAAATTGAATCTTACAAGCGTAAAGTCTGGTTCGTTCAAGGTAAAGTATTCGTAATGCAAGACAAGGCAACGCTTTCTGAAGAGAAAGACATGACTTGGCTAATGCACACAACTTTCGCAAACGAAGTGGCAGACAAGTCTTTCACTATCCGCGGCGAAGTTGCACACCTAGACGTAAACTTCATCAACGAGTCTGCTGATAACATCACTTCAGTTAAGAACGTTGAAGGCTTTGGCGAAGTTGACCCATACGAGTTTAAAGATCTTGAGATCCACCGTCACGTGGAAGTGGAATTCAAGCCATCGAAAGAGCACAACATCCTGACGCTTCTCGTTCCTAATAAAAACGAAGGCGAGCAAGTTGAAGTGTCTCACAAGCTTGAAGGCAACACGCTACTGCTAAATGTTGACGGCGAAACGGTTTCAATCGAACTGTAATCCGCTGAAGTAACAGAAGTTAGATACTAAAAACTCCGAGTGAAAGCTCGGAGTTTTTTTGTTTGTCTAGCCAATTAAGTTGGAGTTGGATAAGTCAGTTAAGTTGTATTAGTTGACAACGTTGGCAAACCGATCAGGTTGAAAGAACACTTAATTGGCCAGTGATAAATAGCTTCTCGATGCCAAGTCAGTGGCTCAGGGCTAAATCTGGATGCTGATACACACAAAGACCGGGCATGTACTTAGCCACTATGCTGAATGAAATGTGCAGGAGTTGTATAAGAGACTCGCATGTATCGCTCCGTTAGAAGAACAGGGCACCAACGCCTGTTTCCTAGAAATTGTTATGACTTACTTTTCCGTGAACAGCCTAATCACTGGCTGAGTAAGGGAGTAGTGAACTATACATAGGTAATGAACTATACATAGGTAAAGGCGTAGCTTGTTCTTACTAATCGTATGACATTTAACGTATGTTATTTCATCAATAGACGGTTTTTAAAGTGGTAAATAGTTCCTGTAAGTATAAAGCGTGACCCATATTTTCTCGTAAAGTGAACCCCCGTCACAACTTGCGTCTAACCATCAAATCAATGCCCTAAAACTATTGCGTAACGAGAAAGACGTCGTTATTATAATGAGCATATAATCATACAATACTATATTTGGAGTTTAAACATGACTAAACCTGTAATCGGTTTCATTGGCCTAGGTCTTATGGGCGGCAACATGGTTGAAAACCTACAAAAGCGCGGCTACCACGTAAACGTAATGGATCTAAGCGCTGAAGCTGTTGCTCGCGTAACAGATCGCGGCAACGCAACTGCATTCACTTCTGCTAAAGAACTAGCTGCTGCAAGTGACATCGTTCAGTTTTGTCTGACAACTTCTGCTGTTGTTGAAAAAATCGTTTACGGCGAAGACGGCGTTCTAGCGGGCATCAAAGAAGGCGCAGTACTAGTAGACTTCGGTACTTCTATCCCTGCTTCTACTAAGAAAATCGGCGCAGCTCTTGCTGAAAAAGGCGCGGGCATGATCGACGCACCTCTAGGTCGTACTCCTGCACACGCTAAAGATGGTCTTCTGAACATCATGGCTGCTGGCGACATGGAAACTTTCAACAAAGTTAAACCTGTTCTTGAAGAGCAAGGCGAAAACGTATTCCACCTAGGCGCTCTAGGTTCTGGTCACGTGACTAAGCTTGTAAACAACTTCATGGGTATGACGACTGTTGCGACTATGTCTCAAGCTTTCGCTGTTGCTCAACGCGCTGGTGTTGATGGCCAACAACTGTTTGACATCATGTCTGCAGGTCCATCTAACTCTCCGTTCATGCAATTCTGTAAGTTCTACGCAGTAGACGGCGAAGAGAAGCTAGGTTTCTCTGTTGCTAACGCAAACAAAGACCTTGGTTACTTCCTTGCTCTTTGTGAAGAGCTAGGTACTGAGTCTCTAATCGCTCAAGGTACTGCAACAAGCCTACAAGCTGCTGTAGATGCTGGCATGGGTAACAACGACGTACCAGTAATCTTCGACTACTTCGCTAAACTAGAGAAGTAATCGACGTACGACCTCGCTAGGGTATTGCCTGTCTTTTAGGCGGCGATACCTCAGCGAGGTTCGTTTTTATCTGCCATATCCAACCTTTGTTCCCTCGTTAAAATCTTCTACTTCTACTTCTACTTCTACTTCTACTTCAATTTCCTCAGCTACACCTAATCAAAACTTTGTCTAACTCTGTTACTGCCTCAATTCCTATTTTTTTCTATATCTATATCTATATCTATATCTATTTCTAACGGCAAATTCAAAACCTTATAGCACCAATTCGTTAACCCACAGTTCCTCGTAAGCTTAAAACCAGCACACTTACATGATTGTTGGTGATGGCTTAACACTGCTCGAGTATCGGGTCTGAAAAGAAAGTAAAAAAAGCCCACACAGCTGGTGACTGTATGGGCATGTTCGGACGAGCCGTCTGGACAAACAAATGAGCAATAGTAAGTGAAAAAACGAATAACGAGATCCCCCGACAGTTTCTACGTTAAACGCGTTCAATGACCTTAAAGCGGCTGCTTCAATTATCACTTTGAATTGAACAAAAGCATCCAGAAAGAACTTAAGTTATGATTCAAATACACCATAACTTAAGGCTTATTGTATTACAAATAAATTTTGAGATTGAATGCCTTTAGTGAATGGTTAGTTGGTAGAAGTGTGAGTTAAGACTCATTTTTTCACTCAGCTGGGTGAGGTAAATAAGAAGAGTTTTCGAAAAGATGTTATCGGAGAATTGATGAGCTAGTTATCTAAAAATCGATATATTTGAATGTGTTATGCGTCAATGTTTAACTTCGAACAAAATCCAAACTCATAAATGATACCTATGTCACAGGGCGGTTTTAGCCAGTTTTAATATATCAAGATCGCTCACAGAATGCTTGGCTAATTAAACATACAATATTAATTGAATTGATGGTTGTGACGATGGATCGGCATGAACAAGTTTCGCTTTCCGTATCTTCGAAAATGTAAAAAATGACCATTTCATTCGGATGAAAATAATAGACATAGGTTGATATGGATGATGAGTTTTATGAATTCAAAATTGTCTCTAGGGTTTAAAGGAAAATTGATTTTAATGGTAGCGATCGTCAGTTCTAGTGCTTTAGCATTTACGAACTGGTTTACGCTTAATTTGGCCACTGAACAGGTAAACCAAACGATTTATAACGAGATTGATCACTCGCTTACGATAGAAATCAATCAAATAGAAAGTACCGTTCAGCGCACCATCGATACCGTTAACTCTGTTGCACAAGAGTTCATGACATCCCCATACCAAGTGCCGAATGAAGCACTCATGCATTACGCGGCTAAGCTTGGTGGCATAGACAAGATTGTAGTGGGTTTTGACGACGGCCGTTCTTATACCTCTCGCCCTTCAGAGTCTTTCCCTAACGGTGTTGGAATAAAAGAAAAGTACAATCCAACCACTCGACCTTGGTATCAACAAGCCAAATTGAAATCAGGCTTATCTTTTAGTGACCTGTTTTTCACTAAGAGTACTCAAGTGCCTATGATTGGTGTGACGTACTCATACCAAGATCGCGTCATCATGGCCGATATACGCTTTGACGATTTGGAAACGCAGCTTGAACAGCTGGACAGCATCTACGAAGCCAAAGGCATTATCATCGACGAAAAGGGGATGGTGGTCGCTTCAACAATCGAAAACGTGCTTCCGCAAACCAATATATCTTCTGCAGACACTCAAATGAAACTCAACAGTGCCATTGAACAGCCTGATCAATTCATTGAGGGTGTGATTGATGGTAACCAGAGAATCTTGATGGCCAAGAAAGTGGATATTGGCAGCCAGAAAGGGTGGTTCATGATCTCCAGTATTGACCCTGAACTCGCGCTCAATCAGTTGAATGGCGTGATGTCGAGTGCGCGCATCCTTATTGTGGCTTGTGTACTTGGCTCGGTGATATTGATGATTTTACTTCTGAATCGCTTTTACCGCCCAATTGTTTCACTGCGCAAAATCGTTCACGACCTATCTCAAGGTAACGGAGACTTGACTCAAAGGCTTGCTGAGAAGGGGAATGATGACTTAGGGCATATCGCCAAAGACATCAACTTGTTCATTATCGGCTTACAAGAGATGGTTAAGGATGTGAAATACAAGAACTCGGATCTCGATACCAAGGTACTGAGTATTCGTGAAGGTTGTAAAGAAACCAGCGATGTACTGAAAGTTCACACTGATGAAACGGTTCAAGTGGTCTCTGCAATTAACGGCTTGTCTGAAGCATCAAACGAAGTAGAGAAGAATTCTCAGTCGGCGGCAGAAGCAGCAAGAGAGGCTGCTGTATTCAGTGATGAGACGAAACAAATTAACACAGTGACGGAAACCTATATCAGTGATCTTGAGAAGCAAGTCTGCACCACCTCAGATGATATTCGCTCAATGGCCAATGAAACGCAGAGCATCCAGTCTATCGTGTCTGTGATTGGCGGAATTGCGGAACAAACTAATTTGCTGGCATTGAATGCGTCAATTGAAGCGGCGAGAGCGGGTGAACATGGTCGAGGTTTCGCGGTGGTTGCTGATGAAGTCCGTGCGTTAGCCAACCGAACTCAAATCAGTACTTCTGAAATTGATGAAGCGCTGTCTGGCTTGCAGTCTAAATCAGATGGTTTGGTTAAATCGATTGAGTTGACCAAAAGCAACTGTGAAATGACGCGTGCTCAAGTGGTTCAAGCGGTAAATATGTTAGCGAAGCTAACGGAACAGATGGTAACGGTGAGTCGTTTTAACAATGACATTTCGGGTTCGTCTGTTGAGCAAAACGCCCTTATTCAGAGCATCGCTAAGAACATGCATAAGATTGAAAGCTTTGTTGAGGAGCTTAATAAGCTAAGCCAAGATCAGCTGATTGAATCAGCAGAAATCAAAACACTTAACGGCAGCGTTAGTGACTTGATGAGCAGCTTTAAGGTTTAACTTTTCTAATATTTATATTTAAAAATCAACATACTAAGTTTAGTTGTTGATCTGAGAGCCACTCAATAACTTGCGAGTTTAGAGTGGCCTTTATGCGTTTTTCTTGAGTCTAACTCTACGCAATACTCATTCATTCCACTTCATTTGCCGCATCTCACATTCTGATAAATAGATAATTGACATAAAATAGTACAAATATACATTGTCACTCTATTCTTATGGATAAGTGAGATAAATGTGAATAAGCCAATCTTCGTCGTAGTACTCGCTTCGTTTACGTACGGCTGCGGTGGAAGCAGCTCCAGTGACAGTAGTGATCCTTCCGATACCAATAACCCAGGAATGCCCGCTGGTGTTGTTGCTCCCTATGATATTACCAAGTATCAAAACATTCTTTCCAGCTCAGATCTTCAGGTATCTGATCCTAATGGAGAGGAGGGCAATAAAACCTCTGAAGTCAAAGATGGTAACTTCGATGGTTATGTCAGTGATTATTTTTATGCTGACGAAGAGACGGAAAATCTGATCTTCAAAATGGCGAACTACAAGATGCGCTCTGAAGTTCGTGAAGGAGAAAACTTCGATATCAATGAAGCAGGCGTGAGACGCAGTTTGTATGCAGAAATAAGCTTGCCCGATATCGAACATTCGATGGCAAGTTCACCGGCTGATTACGATGAAGTGACCGTGCTACAGATCCACAATAAAGGTACAGACGAGAGTGGTACGGGTTATATCCCTCATCCGCTATTGCGTGTGGTTTGGGAGCAAGAACGAGATGGCCTCACAGGTCACTACTGGGCAGTCATGAAAAATAATGCCATTGACTGTAGTAGCGCTGCTGACTCTTCGGATTGTTACGCCACTTCATATAATCGTTATGATTTAGGAGAGGCGGATCTTGATAGCTTCACTAAGTTTGATCTTTCTGTTTATGAAAACACCCTTTCGATCAAAGTGAACGATGAAGTTAAAGTCGACGAAGACATCACCTACTGGCAGCACCTACTGAGTTACTTTAAAGCGGGTATCTATAATCAATTTGAAAATGGTGAAGCCACGGCTCACTTTCAGGCACTGCGATACACGACCACACAGGTCAACGGCTCAAACGATTGGGATACTAATGATTGGAAGTTGACGATTCCTGCGAGTAAAGACACTTGGTATGGAAGTGGGGGTGACAGTGCGGCTGAACTAGAACCTGAGCGCTGTGAATCGAGTAAAGACCTTCTCGCTAATGATAGCGATGTCTATCATAGCGATATTGACCTTTCTTATTTCAATACCGATGAAGGAAGAATGCACTTTAGAGCAGATATGGGTTATGGCACTAGCACACAAAACTCTAGCTATATTCGCTCTGAGCTCAGGGAGTTGTATCAAAGCAGTGCTCAACCGGATTGTAGCACCAGCGATGAAGATACAAGTTGGTATTTGGACGATACAAGAACCAATAAAACTAACCATCAGCTCACCGCAACTTTGCGAGTTGAAGATTACCCGAACATCAACAATCAAGATCCAAAAGTGGTACTTGGACAAGTCCATGGTTGGAAGATCAATCAAGCATTGGTGAAGTTGTTATGGGAAGGAGAGAGTAAGCCAGTAAGAGTGATACTGAACTCCGATTTTGAACGCAACAACCAAGATTGTAACCATTGTGACCCGTTCAGTGTCGAATTAGGCACATACTCAGCTAACGAAGAGTGGCGGTATACGATTCGCGCCAATCAAGACGGTGTCTATTTGGCGACTCATGATTTAGATGGAACTAATACTGTCTCTCACCTAATCCCGTGGGGAAAGGATTACTCAGATAAAAATGGGGACACGGTCTCGTTGACGTCAGATTGGACATCGACAGACATCGCTTTCTATTTTAAAGCGGGCATCTACCCACAACTTAAGCCTGATAGCGACTATGCGGGTGAAGTGTTTGATGTGAGCTTTAGTTCTCTAAGAGCAGAGCATAACTGAGTTCTCTGATGTTTGATTAGCCATGTCGGTAATGAAGAAGACCATATTGATACCTACAATGTGGTCTTTTTTGTTTTTGGACACTTACAGTGATGTGTTTGGAAGGACAAATGTTCTGCATAGATTGATACAAACACTTATTATTACAGCTCTGTTTCTTTGCTCTTGATAGCCCATTTTGCATTCGAAATTTTCATATATCGTCTTTTATCAATAGGAAATGTGATCCAGTTAAAGTATGGAAAAATCGGAAAGTGTTCCTAGTCTCATTTATCCAACGAAGTGTTTTATTTGTATTATAAGATTACGTAATATTTTCGTGTTATCGCAAATACTGATAGGTGTATCGCCTTATAGCTCGTGTTTGCTGATTTAGCTTTCACTTACGAACGCTGTCTTTGTATTATAATAATGGATTAAATATGAAACAAATTACTCTAAAAACTTTACTCGCTTCTTCTATTCTACTTGCGGTTGGTTGTGCGAGCACGAGCACGCCTACTGCTGATTTTCCAAATAACAAAGAAACTGGTGAAGCGCTTCTGACGCCAGTTGCTGTTTCCGCTAGTAGCCATGATGGTAACGGACCTGATCGTCTCGTTGACCAAGACCTAACTACACGTTGGTCATCTGCGGGTGACGGCGAGTGGGCAACGCTAGACTATGGTTCAGTACAAGAGTTTGACGCGGTTCAGGCATCTTTCAGTAAAGGTAATCAGCGCCAATCTAAATTTGATATCCAAGTGAGTGTTGATGGCGAAAGCTGGACAACGGTACTAGAAAACCAACTAAGCTCAGGTAAAGCGATCGGCCTAGAGCGTTTCCAATTTGAGCCAGCAGTGCAAGCACGCTTCGTAAGATACGTTGGTCACGGTAACACCAAAAACGGTTGGAACAGTGTGACTGGATTAGCGGCGGTTAACTGTAGCATCAACGCATGTCCTGCTAGCCATATCATCACTTCAGACGTGGTAGCAGCAGAAGCCGTGATTATTGCTGAAATGAAAGCGGCAGAAAAAGCACGTAAAGATGCGCGCAAAGATCTACGCTCTGGTAACTTCGGTGTAGCAGCGGTTTACCCTTGTGAGACGACCGTTGAATGCGACACACGCAGTGCACTGCCAGTTCCTACAGGCCTGCCAGCGACACCAGTTGCTGGTAACGCACCGAGCGAAAACTTTGACATGACGCATTGGTACCTATCTCAACCATTTGACCATGACAAAAATGGCAAACCTGATGACGTTTCTGAGTGGAATCTTGCAAACGGTTACCAACACCCTGAAATCTTCTACACAGCTGATGACGGCGGCCTAGTATTCAAAGCTTACGTGAAAGGTGTACGTACATCTAAAAACACTAAGTACGCGCGTACAGAGCTTCGTGAAATGATGCGTCGTGGTGATCAGTCTATTAGCACTAAAGGTGTTAACAAGAATAACTGGGTATTCTCAAGCGCTCCTGAATCTGACTTAGAGTCGGCAGCGGGTATTGACGGCGTTCTAGAAGCGACGTTGAAAATCGACCATGCAACAACGACGGGTAATGCGAATGAAGTAGGTCGCTTTATCATTGGTCAGATTCACGATCAAAACGATGAACCAATTCGTTTGTACTACCGTAAACTGCCAAACCAAGAAACGGGTGCTGTTTACTTCGCACATGAAAGCCAAGACGCAACTAAAGAGGACTTCTACCCTCTAGTGGGCGACATGACGGCTGAAGTGGGTGACGATGGTATCGCGCTTGGCGAAGTGTTCAGCTACCGTATTGACGTTAAAGGCAACACGATGACTGTAACGCTAATGCGTGAAGGCAAAGACGATGTTGTACAAGTGGTTGATATGAGCAACAGCGGCTACGACGCAGGCGGCAAGTACATGTACTTCAAGGCCGGTGTTTACAACCAAAACATCAGCGGCGACCTAGACGATTACTCACAAGCGACTTTCTACCAGCTAGATGTATCGCACGATCAATACCAAAAGTAATCTAACCTTATAAACCCAAGCCTCCAACTCTCAGAGTTCGGAGGCTTTTTTGTGCCTGTTGTTTAGGCAGAAACCATCAGTTATTAAAGATAAACATATAGATTAAAAGCTGGTGGCTGACCTTGACTTCTGCTTTCAACATCCTCTTTCCAATCCCCCTAATCTAATATCTAACGTATAGTCTTTCATTCGCTCATAGACCTGTATTCGTAAGACAGGGTTAACCAATCTAGGGATAGTGTCTAAGAGTGTCTAAGAGTGTCTAAGGTTGGTTTTTGGTGTGATTAAACCAGAAGATGAATTGGTATCAATATGCACCAATGCTTCTCTATTTTCAAAGTCGAATTTACAGGCTGCGGATGTTTCAAATGCTAGAGAATGGGTTAACGATGATAGATCAGGGTAGAAATTGAACTTGAGGCATTAAATGGGTAATACAGAGCTCTATTTGCCTCTTCAGCTAATAGTGTTGGTTTTAAAAAATTAACATGCTGTTTTGATGAAATATTAATGCATCATTGATTCGACAGATATTAACGAGTTTATATAAGCTGAATTTGTAGTGAGTGTTAAGTATGTACATCCAAGTAAGCTAATAGGTGGGCGTCTGCGAGTTAGCTTCTGACAAATGAACGATTTAGGTAAGTTGAATGGAATAAAAATGCCGTCACAAGGACGGCATTTTTGACAGAGTCTTAAGTTAACTTACTACTCAGCGTTTAGAGGGTCTTCTGCAACAACCGTAGAGAATGTACTTGAGTTGTATGGCGATGCACTTAAATCTGCGCCAATGCTGTAGCTCTCGTAGTCATCAGAAAAGATTTCAGTCGTTCCTGCTGTGTCAGAGTAAACTATGTAATCATCGACGAACAATGTTGTATCTGCTGTGCCACTGTTCGATGAAAACTTAATGGTTGTCGCGGTAACTTCCACACCAGGTGTGGTGTTTTGTGACGTGTAAGGGCCATACTCAGTACCATTTACCTTAACGGTGTAAGTGCCTGCAGCATCTAAGCTTGATGTGTCCCAAGACATCTCTAGGTCAATCCATGAACCAGGAGTAAATGTAGTTACTTGAGTAGCTTCTCCGCGAAGGGTGATTTTCCCTTCATCAATTTTGAACTCACCAATTAAGGATGATGTTGAATTCTTTGTATCAAAAAGAGAGACATACGCAGATTCACTTTCAGCAGCATCATAGTACATAGAAACTTTATGCGTACCTGTTGTCATACCTGAATCAAACTTGTAGCGCAATTCTCCAGTGTCGCCTGTATCAGTATCAGTAATAGCGGCGACTTTATTGTCTACTGGGTCAGGAGTTTCGGGCTCTTCACCCGTTAAGCTCACTACAGATGCTTCTGATGTACTGCTGTTATAAGGTGCTGTTTTTAGGCTCATGCCGACAGAGTAGTCGTTAAAATTATCATTAAACTCTTTAACATACTGACCAGTAGTGTCATCAAAAGAGTAAATTTCTAGATTATCAATAATAAGTTCATAAGGTGTCGTATCACCATTAGTTCCTAATCTCAGAGCAATTACTTGAACTTCACCAGAAGAAGCGTCAGCTATGTCGCCAACATAGTTAGTTCCATTAATTGTAAAAGTATGAGAATCTGCAGTCCAAACGACCTCAACATCAGCTGTAAATATACCATTTTCATCAGTTTCATAAGTACCAACTGAACCCAATGAACCGGTGTTATCTCGCGCCTGGATTTGGCCACCACCTATAGCAATGTCACCATGGTGATAAGTATTACTCACCTTGTTTTCGCTGTTCGTAGAATATAGAGAGATATAAGCGTTGTTTTGACCAACATCGACTTCATCGCTGTCTTCATTAATTCGGTAAGTTAAATCGGCAGTAAGCTTGCCTGAAGAAATAGTATTACCAACTGTAGAACTTGAATCCGTGATTTTAAGTCTTAATTCACCGGTGTCACTTGTTAAGGTGTCCAAAAGTTGAGCGGCATTGTTCACTCCTGAGGATTCATCGGCATTGTCTGCAGGGCCTGTGACACTAGTATCATCAGCGTAGTCCGTACCTGATAGAGGGACATTGGTATCGGTGATTGAAACACCACCATCAGAAACTGCGTAGTTACCATCTACTGAGATTGTGCTGACAGAACCATCATCATTGAACAAGGTAAAGGCTACTTGGCCTGAAGTATCATCTTCAACTGTTTCTGTATAAGTGGTTTCAAATCTTTCGTATTCGGTGTTGGATACTGCATTACTTGAATCGTCGGTATAGAAATACAACGTCGAGCCATCGGCAGAAAATCGATAAACGTTGGGTAAACCACCATCACTTGATGATGAATAAGCTGTCGAGAATACAGCCGTATCAGAAAACTCCCAATAACCATTTAATAATGCTGAAGTTGGTGTTGCTGGATCGGTAGAACCATCCGTCGGAATAGGTAAACCATCACTGTTACAACCGAATAATAAACCTGTCGAAAGAGCGACAGCTGTAGCGACTTTAGAAATCTGCATAAAATATTCTCTTTATGATATTAAATCCATATGTAAATCACATAAGAAATAGATAATGAATAGTCGTTAAATATTTATTAGGATGAAGCTAATTCTGATTAGAACATCCTATTATTTAAAATAAAGTAATTAAAATATGCCCCAATAAATTACAAGAGGAGAGGGCTATTTTATAGTTTGACTATTTTATTATTAGAATGAGTAAGCAATACCTACACGGTATTTAGCTTCACGATCTTTTGAAGATGAGCTGATATCAGAAGACCAGATTTCAGCAAAAGGTTTCCAAGAACCGAACTTGTAGTTTACCTTTAGGCCAGCATCCCATTCCCAGTCATCACTATTATAAAGAAGTACGTTATCCAAAGATTTCACATAGTTTGCTTCGTAAGAAAGGCCAAGCTTAGGTAGAGATTCAATTTTGTAAGAACCCGTCAGTGTAACTTTAGACTTTTGAGCTGATTCTAGACGTTCGCCAGTTTCAGAATCTTTGTCACCAAATTGTGTGTAGTTGCGGAAATCAGCATATTCATGACGGTAACGAATTGCAGTCGTTAAACCCATGTCTGCTTTATAACCAACGCGGAACTGAGGTTTGAACGTAACCTTCTTCATCTTCCAGTCGCCATCGTTAGCATTAGGCTCATCCCAATCCCAAGCAATAGGCATACCCATTTGCAGATACCAATTGTTGTCTATTTTGTATGTCGCTGTGTTATCAATCTCCATACCATAGATGTACCAATTGCCATCATAGAAGCTTCTACTGTTCGCTGATTTAACAGAACCTGAATCTTCATCATAGTATGAATCATCAGTGTGAAATTTAACTTCTAGGCCAGTAGAGTGCTTCCACTTGTCTGACAGCTTAAAGCTTTCACCTAACTTAACTCGGTGTTGATGGCGAGCGTCTACGTGAGCCGTATCACCATTAGTCTTTGTATAATCCGTCGCAGCACGATACTCGTAACGATAATCAAGAGATGCACTGGCAGCTGTGCCCGCTAAAAGAGTACATGCAACAGCAGCAGCAATTTTTGTAACAGAATTCATACCTTTGTCTCACTATTATTTTTTATTCTGGATACATCCAATGTACCCCTGGCTCACAAACCAATACCTTACATGGTATTAAATTAATGTATGACAAATATGATATTTATTCTTGGGTTAAATTTCTGTGAGATCTATCAAAAGTTCCGAATAATGGCCTGTTTATATAGCTAAATGTTATGAATATCCCAATTTAAGGCTTACCAATCAAATCAATCATGACTCACTTCTCATATTAACAAACCTTGTAAGCCCATGCTGATGTATGTGTTAAAATAATACAAATATAAGGATGTTCTCACGATTTCATATCGATGTTCTAGTTATTGTGGTTTAAACATAGCGGAGCATGTTGAGGAATATAGATATAAACCACCGCCAAATGTTTGGTAAAAGTTAAAAGATGGCGAAATGTAAATTCTATTTATTGGTTGGTTTATTTAAGTCGAAGAGAAAATATTTAGTACTAATTCGTGTTCAAAAGTAGTTTCTGTGCTGAGAGTGTACTCAGTATCTGTTAACAATAAAGGATGAGTCATGTTTAAGAAAAACATATTAGCAGTGGCGTTATTAGCGACTGTGCCAATGGTTACTTTCGCAAATAACGGTGTTTCTTACCCCGTACCTGCCGATAAATTCGATATGCATAATTGGAAAATAACCATACCTTCAGATATTAATGAAGATGGTCGCGTTGATGAAATAGAAGGGGTAGCCATGATGAGCTACTCACATAGTGATTTCTTCCATCTTGATAAAGACGGCAACCTTGTATTTGAAGTGCAGAACCAAGCGATTACGACGAAAAACTCGAAGAATGCGCGTTCTGAATTACGACAAATGCCAAGAGGCGCAGATTTCTCTATCGATACGGCTGATAAAGGAAACCAGTGGGCACTGTCGAGTCACCCAGCGGCTAGTGAATACAGTGCTGTTGGCGGAACATTAGAAGCGACATTAAAAGTGAATCACGTCTCAGTTAACGCTAAGTTCCCAGAAAAATACCCAGCTCATTCTGTTGTGGTTGGTCAGATTCATGCTAAAAAACACAACGAGCTAATCAAAGCTGGAACCGGTTATGGGCATGGTAATGAACCACTAAAGATCTTCTATAAGAAGTTTCCTGACCAAGAAATGGGTTCAGTATTCTGGAACTATGAACGTAACCTAGAGAAAAAAGATCCTAACCGTGCCGATATCGCTTATCCAGTGTGGGGTAACACGTGGGAAAACCCTGCAGAGCCGGGTGAAGCGGGTATTGCTCTTGGTGAAGAGTTTAGCTACAAAGTGGAAGTGAAAGGCACCATGATGTACCTAACGTTTGAAACCGAGCGTCACGATACCGTTAAGTATGAAATCGACCTGAGTAAGGGCATCGATGAACTTGATTCACCAACGGGCTATGCTGAAGATGATTTTTACTACAAAGCGGGCGCATACGGCCAATGTAGCGTGAGCGATTCTCACCCTGTATGGGGGCCTGGTTGTGGCGGTACTGGCGATTTCGCTATCGATAAAAAGAACGGCGATTACAACAGTGTGACTTTCTCAGCGCTTAAGTTGAACGGTAAATAGCACATAGCATAACCAATAGGCTAGCTAGACGCAGTCCTTAAGGAATATTTTCGAAGACCACTTAACCGAATGTTGAGTGGTCTTTTTGTTTTATATGAGTCTTAAGATGACCTTGGTGTTAATGTGACCTTGGTATTAATGTGACCTTGGTATCTATGAGGGTGTACGTGAAGCCTACTAATGAAAGGTACAGCTAAAACAATACAACCTTGTCAAAAGACAAGGTTGTATTCAGAAAGCGTAGGAAGATTTTAGGACGGCAACTCGATACGGAGTTTAGTCATACATCAACTCTTTGGCTTTATCGGCATCAAACTCTTTAAGAGACTTTCGAGCCAAATGACGGAATGGGAAAGCTTTAACGACTTCTTCGAATGGTTGGATAGCGAAAGCCCAAAAGATAGAACCGTCTAATCCAAAGATGATCAATGCACACAATGGAATTGAAATTACCCATTGACCAGTAAAGTTGATTTTGAAGACTGCGGTCGTTTTTCCTAGTGCTCTTAATACATTCCCATGAACCGTGTTGTAGCCACGGACAATCGGCAAGAAGATGTAGAGTGGGGCGATAACGGCCAATGCTTGATAGGTAGACTCATCCAAGTTCGGGTAAATGTCACCAATGACCAGGCTTAAGGCTGCGAACAAGATTGCACACACAAAAGAAATGACGACCGCAATATCAATACTGGTATCGACGTTTTTGACTAGGTCATCCATCTTTTTAGAGCCAATTGCTTGGCTGATAGTAATCGCGGAAGAGTGAGCCCAAGCAGTAATAAATTGAGAGACAGCCCTGATCCAAGGCATCACTAAAGTAATCGCAACATACGCGTTGATGTTAAGTTGCGAATACAGTAACTGATAAATCGTTGCGCCAATCAATAGCATGGTTACATTTGCTGCGACAGGGAATATCTCGATAAAGTGACGACGAACGTTTGTCATGAACTCAGATCGCTGGGCGTCTAATTTGAGTGAAATTGCCGAGCTTAAATACACGCAAAGAACCAGATACACAAGGCGAAGGGTGATAGCAATAACACTGCCTAGCGCGGCGCCTTGAACACCAATACCTTCGAAATTTGAAAAGCCGTGAATGAGTCCATAAGAAAGTACAGCGTTGATCGGCAATTCAATCAAATACCCTTTAAACGGTATCTTGGTTCTTCCTAATGCATTAAATAGGGCGATAATTACTTGCGTTAATGCTGTGAAAATGACGAGATACTTTGAGATATCAAGGTAGTGGCTGATTTCTAAGTAAAGGGCTTTATCGTCGGTTAAGGCTTGAATTAAAGGCTGTTCTAAAAAGGTGAGCAGAAACCAAAATATTGTCGCGATACCTAAGTTGATGAACAGACCTGCCCAAAACGCTTTGGATAATGAAGCGGTAATGCCAGAACCCACGGCGCGGCTCAATACTAGCTGAGTGCCGTTTGCCAGCGCCATTTGAATACCGAGTACAAAGGCAACCATAGTGGTCGCAATTCCCATGGCAGCCAAAGGTATTTCACCAAGAGGAGAAACCAGCAGCGTATCGATCATCAACATCGACTGCATCAATATACCGTTTAGGGCTAGGGGCCAGGCGAGAGAGAAATTTTTCCTTACATACGATTGTGTAGACACAAACAACACCTTATGTGTGTAACCGTAAGTTTTCTCTGAGAGGACCCGAGTTCAACATTTAAAGATGAAACACTACGGTAATGGATGGTTAAAAATGGGCGCTAAAACAGACTGACTCGTGTATTGGGATACACGAGTCAGTCTGGTCAATCTTGGTTATGCGATGGCTAATTCAACCCTAGACAGCTTTTGGTTTTCATCATCAAGTAAAGCTTGAGAGGCTATTCGAGCCTGATTCGCATTGCCTGACATAATCGCATCGTATATCGCTTTGTGCTCTTCTAAACAGAAGCGACCGCCTTCGGCAGAGTGGTCGATAAACTGTTTGAAAATTGTCGAAAGAATGTTCGCGAACGGAATGTAAAACTGGTTACCCGTCGATAAGAAAATCGTTTGGTGAAACAGATGATCGTTGGTTGTCCACTCTTGATAATCAAAGCCGTTTGCGGCAATGGTCATCTTTTGGAAAAGGATCGAAAGCTCTTTGCGTTGCTCTACCGTAGCGTTGGATGCTGCAAGCGCACACGCTTCTGGGTCAATCGCTTTTCTTAAGCCTAAGAATTGAGATAAAAAGGGTTTGGTGTCTTCTAAATCTTGGATCCAATACAGTAATTGAGGATCTAAAAAGTGCCATTGCGTTCTTGGTTTGATACGAGTGCCCACTTTAGGCTTTGATTCAATCAACCCTTTTGCTGAAAGCAGCTTAGTGGACTCTCGAAGGGCAGTTCTGCTGACTCCAAAGATCTCGCACAACTCCATTTCGCTAGGTAACTTCTGATTTTCTTTCAACTCGCCAGACAAGATTTTGCGAGCAATTTGTCTCGCGACTTGAACATGAATTCGGCGGCTTGAATCTTCCACCAATGTAAATATTGACATTTAAACCACCTGAAATTGAAACTTTGAAAACAAAAAAAGCCAGACGAATCTGGCGCTTAGTGTCAGTGTATACGTCTAATATAGTGTGAGGTTTTCCCTCATCTATTTGGGTCTGATGACCTTATTTAGTGTGACGGTCTTAACGACTTTATATAACTTAACGATTCTATATAACTTCGTGAGCTTATATTAGTCAGCTAGCTAGGGCGTTATTTGTCCGCCGTTAACATCTAGGATTTGCCCTGTGATGTACCCGCTGCAAGCGTGCGATGCAAAGAAAGCAAATGAAGGGGCAACTTCATCAATATTGCCAAAGCGCCCCATTGGAATGTTGTTAGCGATGGTCGCTTTCAGATCGTCGCTTTTGCCATCGTGAAATGCGGTGTCGATAGTGCCCGGTGAAACAATGTTGAAACGGATATTGTCTTGCGCGAACTCTTTCACCCAATTGCGGTGAATGTCGTGTAACCACGCTTTAGATGCGGCATATACGCCAGCACCCACACCACCGCCTTCGCGAGCGGCAATAGAGCCCGTGCTAATCACACACGATGTTTGCCCCGATAGAGCAGCAGATGCACGCAAGTGCGGGATAGAGAACTTAGTTGTCATCAGCGCGGATCGAACATTTAGGTTCATCACACGCTCATAAAACTCGTCATCGATATTTTCTAGACTTGCACGCCCACCAAGGCCACCTGCGTTGTTAATCAACACATCCATGCCGCCAAAATGGTCGGTGAACTCTTTGACTAACCTTTCGCACTCTAATGTGTCCATTAGGTTTGCAGGAAAAAACGCAACATCGCCACCCAATGCGGTGAGTTCGGTGAGAACGTCATCGACTTTTGGGCTGAAAGCACGACTATTGATGCCAATCTTTGCGCCGTACTTTGCAAAAATGCGTGCAGTAGCTAAGCCCATACCAGCAGTAGAGCCAGTAATTAAAATGCGTTTGCCTTTTAAATCGTTAAACATCAGAGTCGCCTATATTGTAGATTATTTGCGTCAATAAATCATACAATAACACTTGCTATATTCAAGAGTGTTCATCTAAAAACTGATCATTACCGACATAAATAGTGAGAGTAAGAGTGGTTTTGTGAGTTCACGCATACAAAAAATGTGTAAATAAGAACTATTTGTATGAATAAATGGGTATATTTGGTTTGATGAGCTTAATACTTACATGATTGTCAAAATAATGCTCTAGGCTATATTGGTAGTGACCTCACGTTATTCTGATACTGAGTTGGTAGAGATATAAATCAGTGTTATAGTACGAATTAAATAATACATATCTAATAAGTAAGTAGACACATGGCTGGTCATTTCAATTCTATTTCAGGCTCTAAGCGAAGCCTTCATGTGCAAGTTGCACGTGAAATCGCTCGTGGTATTTTGTCGGGCAATTTGCCTCAAGGTTCTATTATCCCTGGTGAAATGGCTCTGTGTGAGCAATTTGGTATCAGTAGAACAGCATTAAGAGAAGCGGTTAAGCTTCTTACTTCAAAAGGCCTATTAGAATCTCGCCCTAAGATTGGTACTCGTGTTGTTGACCGCGCGTTCTGGAACTTCTTAGATCCACAATTGATCGAATGGATGGACGGTTTAGCTGACACCGACCAATTCTGCCATCAGTTTTTAGGCTTGCGTCGTGCCATCGAACCTGAAGCTTGTGCGTTGGCCGCTAAATTTGCAACTGCGGATCAACGAATTGAATTATCAGAAATTTTCCAAAAAATGGTGGAGATATCTAGCGAAGAGATTCTTGATAAAGAGCGTTGGCTAGATATTGATATGAAGTTCCATAGCCTAATCTTCAACGCGACAGGGAACGACTTTTACCTACCATTCGGCAATATCTTAACGACTATGTTTGTTAACTTTATTTCTCACTCTTCTGAAGAGGGAAGTACCTGCATTGAAGAACACCGCCAAATTTATGAAGCAATCATGGCGGGGAACAGTGATAAAGCGCGTCAAGCGTCAGCGAGTCACTTGCTAGAAACGAACCACAGGTTACCAATCGCTAGTTAATTGTTTTAAAAAGATTTTCACTTTGAATCTTTGTTGGAACTGGTTCATTGGAACTCAAAGGTACACCAGAAAAGCACGTTTAATACGTGCTTTTTTTGTATCTAAATTTGATGGAAACCTGACTGATGTCCAATATTTGACCTATTCTTTGCTGTTTTGTTAAAACCACTAGCAACCAGCCTTGTTAGTTATATAATAATACTAATCAAATTATTGTGAGTGTGATTATGCCTCAGTCTTTATTACCAAATATTCTTCAGTTTATCGGTCAGATAGACCCATTCGATAAGATCCCTAAAGAAGCGCTGCGCGAACTTGCCTCTAATGTTCAGATCACTTACCTCGGCAAAGGTGATGTGGTTGATCTGTGTGAATCGGGCAAAGAAAAGTCGCTTTACATCATTCGAACTGGCTCTATGGAGCAACGAAAATCGGACGGTGTGCTTCGCGCACGTTTAGGTAGCGAAGACTTGTTCGGTTTTACATTCTTAGATTCTGAAGTTAACGATGAGAAAGGCTATAGAGCCATCGCAATTGAGAACACCTTGCTTTATGTGATTCCACACTCGGCACTTCAAACGCTTTTCAAAGCTTTTCCAAGTTGCGCAGAACACTTTGCTTCACAGGCTCAGGTTCGTTTGAAGTCGGCATTGGATGTGGTGTGGTCAAATAAAGAGAAAGGCCTATTCATTCGTAAAGTTGAGGAAGTGGCAAGCGGGCAGGTAGCCATTGTTAAGTCTGAGCAAACCATCCAATCGGTAGCGGTGGAAATGCTTCATCAACGCTCACCATGTGCGGTGATCTATGAGGGTGAAACCATTGTTGGTTTGATTACCGACCGTGACATGACTAAGCGAGTGATCGCTCACGGTGTCAGCACTGATAGCCTGATCTCAGAGGTAATGACACACTCTCCACTCACAGTGAAACCGGATGATTTAGTGCTGCATGCTGCATCTATCATGATGCAATTCAATATCCGTAACTTGCCCGTTGTGAAAGAGAATAAGGTCGTTGGTCTCCTCACCACGTCTCACTTAGTTCAAAACCACCGTGTCCAAGCGATCTTCTTAATCGAGAAAATCAAATACGCGGGCAGTGTGAAAACCATGTCTTCGTTTACCCCAGAGCGACAAGCTATTTTTGAAGCGCTGGTGGAAGGCAAGGTTGCACCGGAAACCGTCGGTAAGGTAATGACCATGATTATGGATGCCTACACTCGTCGATTGATTCAAATAGCGATAGATAAATTAGGCCCACCACCGTGTGATTTCTCTTGGATCGTAGCCGGATCGCACGCGCGTAATGAAGTGCACATGTTGTCGGATCAAGACAGCGCGATTGTACTGGCTGATGATGCGACAGACAGTGACCGTATTTACTTCAAACACTTAGCGATGATGGTGACCAACGGATTGGCAAGCTGCGATTACCCGTTGTGCCCAGGTAAATTCATGGCAGCGACGCCAAAATGGTGTCAGCCACTCAATGTTTGGAAGCACTACTATAAAAAGTGGGTTGCCAACCCTGAGTATGAACGCCTACTCAACATCAGTGTGTTTCTAGAGATCCGTACTATTTATGGCAACAGTGAGTTCGAAGGCATTCTTCGTGATGAGCTGCATACCAATATTCGCGGCAACCGTGAGTTCCTAAGTACGCTCGTGAAAGATGCGGTCAATACCAATCCACCTTTGGGTATCTTCAACAGCTTGGTGTTAGAGAAATCGGGTGAGAACAAGAAAACCTTGAACGTGAAGAAATACGCCATCAACTTGATTATTGATTTAGCGCGTATTTATGGTCTCGCAGTGGAGTGTGACTTGTCGGCCACTGATGAACGCTTTGCGGCAGCCAATGAAAAAGGCATGCTGAGCGACGACGCATTCAAAAACATTCTAGGTGCTTACCAGTTCATTCTCTCTTTCCGATTCGGTCATCAACTTGAAGCGTTGAAGAACGGAGATGTGCCCGACAACAATATCAATCCAGATAGCTTTGGTAGCTTTGAACGTAAACACTTGAAAGATGCCTTTAGAATCATTGCTGACCTTCAAGAAGCGGCGAAAATTCGTTTCGGAGCGCGCTAATGAAATCGTTTTTAAATTACTTTCATCCGCTTGAGCGAATTAAACGTAAACGTAAGCAATATCTGGGAACGGTTAAGTTGCCAGAAGCGTTACATGATCTCGTAGATCAGCCTTGCCCTGAAATGACGGACTTGGCCAAAGACAGTGACTATATCGTGTTGGATCTTGAGACCACGGGTCTAGACAGCGAACAAGATCTGATTTTGTCCATGGGTTGGGTCGATGTGGTCAAGGGGCGAATAGACTTAGCGTCCGCCAAGCATATTTACCTGGATAACGATTCGCAGATCAACGCCGAAACCGCCGTGATCAACCATATTACGCCGCAAATGTTAGAAGAGGGCGCTTCTATTCATGATGCGATGCTGACGTTCTTCGAAGCAGCGAAAGGCAAGATTATTGTCGCGCACGCGTGCATGGTAGAAGAGAGGTTCATTAGCCAATATCTTCTTCGCTGTTACGGTTTACGAGCGATTCCTCTGCTTTGGCTAGACACATTGTGTATCGAAAAGAGTATGGAGAAAGCGATCAGCAATCATGAAGAAGTGGATTTGACTCTAGCAGGCACTCGCGAAAGATACGGGCTTCCTGAATACAACAATCATAATGCGCTTGCTGATGCAGTATCAACTGCGGAATTGTTTTTAGCTCAGCAGAAGCGAGTTGTGCCTAACGATGACGTGACCGTTGCATTTCTCTATCGGATCAGTCACTAGGGTGAGGAGCGTTAAGTACTCGGCTCTTATTTAAATGAATTGATTTGAAAGAAGAAAAGCCAGCGATTAAGCTGGCTTTTGTTTAGGTCTTAGAAAATTAGGACAGTAATTATCTTAGATTATTTATATAGCTATCGATTAGAAGCTGTAAGTAATACCTACACGGCTACGTAATTGACGGTCACGGCTGTCTTGAACGTTACCTAACTCAACGTATGGACGCCAGCTCCAGTCAGCCTCTTTGTAGCCCACTTTAAAGTTGTAATCCCACTCGTTGTCAGCACCACCGCCGCCAGTCCACTCGTTGTCAATGAAGTCTTCTGCGTAGTTAGCTTCAAAGCCGAACTGCCATGCATTCCAGTTGTAATCGATGTTACCTGTAACTTTACTGCGGTTCTTATTCTCGTTTGAAGAGTCAGATGTGTAGTCACGGAACTCGTGACGGTAGCGAAGTTTCGCCTTTAGGCCTGATTCGAAAGAGTATTGAACACGTACTTGCGGTTTGTAGGTTACGCTATCAGAACCAAACGTTACTGGCATACTTGGTTGAATTAACCAGTGCTCGTTAAGCTTGAATTTGTAACCGTATTCGAACTCGTTGTCTGCCGCTTCCCACTCAGAGAAAGGCTTACCTTTTTGCTTCATTTCAGCGCCGAAGAAGTGGTTATCGACAGAACCGCTCATCTTGATACGACTTGCCCAGTCTTCTGAGCCATGTTTGTACTCTTGGCGCGCGTCGAGTGATGCGGCAGACACGCTGCCTGCGAAAAGAGTCGCTAATACTGCAAGTGTTACTTTATTCGTTTTTATCATTGTTATTGTTTCCACTGTATCTAAATAAAAAGGGGTTACTAAAGGACCAACGTTGAGCCCTTTGTTGTATTTGGGATTATAGTTTTGGGTAAAGTAGTTCTACGTCTCGTTGAGCCCACACTTCAGCTAGCTGCTTCTTGACTGTGAATTCGCTGAAATCGGTCTCTGTTGCTAGTTTTACCCATTCAGGGTTTTCCATAGCTACGCCAGCTTTCAGGTAAAGCGGAGTCATACGTTCAACGCGACGACGTTCGTCTTTCTGTGTGTATGGCCACTCTTTCGATAGGTCGTTGTAATCAGCCATTAGCTGAATACCTGTGTCTAAAGAACCGCCTTTCTTATTGGTGTAGTTCCAAAGATCGATACCGACCTTGTCACCGATCTGAGCCATACCGATCAATGGATCTAGGCTGAAATAGTGGTAGTGGTAAGCACGCGTGCGCTCGATTTCATGAGGCTGAGAGCCGTCTTTTTCGAATTGAGTGTCGATACGCATCTTGCCTTTTTGAACCATTTGCTTAGCAAGCGTTTCGTTACCAATAAAGTAAGAAACACCTGCAACTTGATAGTCGTACCAAGTACCGTGGTTGTTTTCTGCGTAAGCTTCGCCTTTAGGACCGCCAGATAAATCATCGATGATCAACCAATCCAAGTATTCGCTGTACCATTGGGTGATTTGTGTTTCGTCAGACTCTGACCAGGTAGGTGATTGAGACAAAATAGCGATTGAATCTAACATGCGATCAGTCAGCGTTCTTGTATCGATGATTCCACCGCGGCGACCTTCTGCTACACCAGGAACACCTTGTCCGTAGTTCACGTTCGGGTTCATCTTGGTGTCTTCGTTGAAGAACCAAGTTCTTATGTATTCGATACCTTGCTGAGCATATTTTTCGTCTTGGCTAAAATAGTAGGCGACCGCTAATGCACGAACAGAACGGGTGAAGTGGCCAATACGTTTTGAGTCAGTTTCGTCAGTTTTTGATGCTGGGTTTGTTTTTCCGTCATGGCGAATCCATGGAAGCCCATCTTCTTTTGATTCATCAGGCCACCAGTATGGGCTAATGCTCATGTAATCGTTCTTGCTGCCACTTGGCGGAACCATTCCTTTATCAGCAACGCTAAAAGGACCATCGTTCATTGCTAGGTCGGCTTCTTCAATAAGCTTTGTGTACGCGTCTTTCATTGATTCAGAAGCATTGTCTGATTGAAGAAGAGTACGGTTCGCTTCTAATGTTGCTTCGTCTAAGAAAACGAATTCAGCGGCTATAGCCTGAGAACCAAAGGTGATAGCACCAATACAAGCAGCAAGATGTAGGAGTCGAGGGGCTTTCATATTTACGCCTTTTATTTTGAGTTAAGATAATACAAATATGCTAACGATTTGAAGGCTCATGATCTGTGAATTGGATCGTGTTGTGAGGACAAAACCACTATTTACAAAGGGTTACAAAGTCAGCCTGTCTTTGTAAGTGTATGATTTTTATTGTTTTGTTTGTCTGTTGATAATGATTTTTAAGGGTTTTGTTCATCAATAAATGTGCGCTACAGCAAAAAATTGAATCTTTAGATGTCATTTTTATTTGTAATACATTATTATTTACTAACTTTCTGTAGCAACACATAACTTTGCTGTGTTGATTACATGCACTGACGCTGCGAAGCGGATAAGTAAGAACGATTTAAAGGCTAAATGGTTAGAAAGGAAAAATGGCTAGAAGCAAAAATACTTTAAACCGCTAGGCATTTGTTTTAGGTGTTATAGAGCTCGACCAGAGATGGTTTGAAATGTAGTAGGCAAGGCAGTGACATAGCCTGCTATATAGATATGAACTTGATAGGAATGAACAGGGTTCGAATGGTTACCCGCTGTTCTTATTAGCGACAAAGAAGAAATCGTTGAAGTGCTTGCGAAAGCATTTTGATTATTGCTCCCAACTATTCTAATTATAACTTCTGCTTTCGTTTAGAAAGGTAGGAGACGGTAGTCGAAGATCTACCCTTGCGCTCATGTTGATACAGGCAACATGAGCGTTTTTTTATCTGAAATTTGAGTAGAGTGTCGTTTGAAGCGCAATAAGCGTGTAAGCCGCGGATTAAGAGCTAGGCTTTTAGGTTGATGACAGCGCGTTCAAGTGAGTCTGTTTGTTCTACTACTGAAGTTGCAGAAGCGGCGTTTTTTGAAGCGCTCGTTACATTCGTCAGTGTCAACTGTTTAATGGCATCTACGTTTTCGATGATCTCTGACGTCACTTCACTTTGCTCCTTCATAGCATTGGAGACTTCTAAACTGTTATTTAGAATGGTTTCCATGTCTGCGATAACCGATGTGATTCTTGAATGTGCCTTCTCACAAGAGTCCACACTGCTGTTACCTTTTTCACAACAATTTTGAATCGTGTTAACCACCATTTGGGTTTGATCTTGAACCCCTTGAATAATGGTTGAGATCTCTTCGGTTGAAAGCTGTGTTCTGCCAGCCAAGGTTCTCACTTCATCGGCGACGACCGCAAAACCACGACCTTGCTCTCCAGCGCGCGCTGCTTCAATAGCGGCGTTCAAAGCGAGTAGGTTGGTTTGTTCAGCAATGTCTTTAATCACTTCTAGTACGGTATTGATCTTTTCTGAGTGCACAGAAAGGCGATTCACTTCTTCACTCGCACTCACTAAGTCAGTTGAAAGCGTATTGATTGTGTCTCTGGTGAAGGCCACATCGTTCAGGCCATCATTTGCCGTGGAGAAGCTGGTTTGTGCATTTGCTGATGCATTTTCACTATTGGTCGCAACACTTTGGATATTGCTGCCCATTTGATTTATCGCGGTCGCAATATTTTCTGTTTGTCGTTGCTGCTTGTTTAAAGCGCTTTCCACTTTTATGCCGTCGTGTTGCAACTGGTTCGAAATGTTGCCGAGCTCTTGGATCGACCCTTGTACTTGACCAACAAGTTGACGAATATCTTCTAATACGGTGTTAAATGACTTGGCAATATCCGCAATTTCATCTGAACCGCTGTCTTCCGCTTTAACGGTAAAGTCACGTTGTTGGGATACGTGCAACATGGTTGCGTTTAACGAGGCTATCTTCTTAGCGACACGCGATGAGATCCCAAAGGACAGTGCAATCAGTAATCCAGTGACGGCGATTACGGAACTCACAATAAACGTAGTGATGGTTTGTTGAATCGATTCGACCTGTTGTTCTAAACGACCTTCAACGCCGGTAAATATCGAGATGATATCTTCAAACAGCATTTTCATTTCTGATTTCAGCTCACTGACCTTTGCAGGGTTGCGTTCTATCTCGTCTACCATCAAGGAAAAATCTTTGTCGTATTGTTTTACTTCTCGTGTCAGCTTGTCTAACTCTGGTACAGCAATGTCTGACTCTTTGAGTAAAACAGAAAAGCTATTCATCAACTGTTGGAAGTGTGAATACTCTTTGGCGAATTCAGGCTTGAGGGCTTTGTCGTGGCTGATCAGAAACTCTAGTTCCGTTCGATTTAGTTGAAGCATCGAAACTTCAAGCGACTTCACCTTGATCAGGGTTTTCTCAAGTTTGATCAGCTTTAGGTTTGCCATTTCAGTGAATGAGACGACAACCAATAACGAAATAATGGATAAACAAGCAAGGCTAAAAAGGGAGGTTTTAATTTTCATAGGCAGGCACCAAAGCAAAACAATATGACTCAACAACGTATTTGGGAATCTCGTTTCTCTTATTTGCGTGATCAGTAGCTTACAAGCGGATAACTGGGATCTGACTCGCAACGGAAACGTTTGCTTACAGTATTTTATGGAAAGGTTATGCGCAAGTTAAATATTTATTATTTTCAATGACTATTGGTGATTGTTTTATCACTAGATGGAGTGCTGTAAATAATAACGAGAGATTGAGCTATAGTCGGACCAAAGTGATGAGGCGAAGTGGTAGAGAAAAGAGCAAGTGAAAAAGCCAGGAACATTCATGCTTAGTCACATGAATGCTCGTTTCTCTTTTCTTGTCTTCTCTTGTTGTGTCTCTTGCTCTGGTCGCTTAATTGCAGACGGGTTAGCAGCAGACGGTTAGCTGCAGACGGGTTAGCAGCAGTCGTTTATATGTATGAGACCAACCCTGTGAGAGCCGTTTTTTAGTATTAGCTTTCCGTCGGCATCCAAACCTGTTTAGACGTGACTTTGTGGTCTTTAAAGGTCAGTTCTTCAACCTTGTCTCCGTTAGTATTCCAGCGAGTGAGTTTCCCGTTTGCTACTTCGCCTTCATCAAATTTCGCTTGACTGGCCTTATTGCCATTAGGGTAGTAGTCCGTTACCAATCCATCTTTTTGCCCGTCACTGAATTCGGCTGTTAGGCTTTGTTCGCCATTCGGATACCAGCGAGAGGCAACACCCGACAGCTCATTGTCTTTATAGTTGAGCTCCGCTTTTTTCTGTCCGTTTGGATACCAGGTCTCGGCCTTACCTTGCAGTTCACCTTTAACGTAATTCACTTTAGAAGCAACTTGGCCATTTGGGTACCAGTTGGTTTCTAACCCAAGTTCTAGGCCATCGGCAAATTGAGCTTGGGTCGCGACTTGGCCGTTATCGAACTTCTCTTCAAATTGACCAGTAAAGGGTTTTGAGTGGTTTACTTGATAAGCCACACCTTTGCGCATTTGTAAGTAGTCAACAGCATCATCGCTGGTGGCTGCATAGCTCATAGAAGATACCGTACTAAGAGCAATTAAGATTGGAACGTATTTCTTCATAATGACACCTTTTTAATGGACGAGGGGAAAGTGTAACTGGTGTGTTAAAAGCATTTCACTTCCGAGAACCACTGTCAGTATCTAATAGTGGTTTTCAAGTTTTCATTATTGGCTACCTAATATAGGGAACTTTTAAAAGCAAATTTCCAATTCTATTTGTACTACAAATGTGTTGGTTTAATTCATTTTTATAAATTATATCTAACGATATTTTTGCTGTTCTTCTTTGATCTTTGATCGTGACAAATAATAGTTTTTGTCGATAATTCTTCGTTTTTTAGAGGGTTAGTTCATGTTTTTCGGGGTTTTTGTCGAAATCTACTACGGATGGCTGCACTCACTTGAGGAATTATGCTCGCAGGTGGTGCAACTTTGAACTCGATCACTTGTATGATTAATTGAGTGTCAGACTGTAAGATCACTGTCACGTATTTAGATTATTGTAGTACAAATATGCTTGCCATCTATCTATAGTGACCTCAACAAAAAACA
The DNA here is from genome assembly GCF_025195005.1 of Vibrio sp. NC2. NCBI lineage: Bacteria > Pseudomonadati > Pseudomonadota > Gammaproteobacteria > Vibrionales > Vibrionaceae > Vibrio > Vibrio sp. NC2. The sequence continues at coordinate 114,165 of NZ_JANVFC010000010.1, read as the reverse complement.
TAAATAAAGGTCTCAAGATGGAACTCAATACCCTGATAGTTGGCATCTACTTCCTATTCTTAATTGCAATAGGGTGGATGTTCCGAACGTTTACAAGTACGACGAGTGATTACTTCCGTGGGGGAGGTAATATGCTGTGGTGGATGGTAGGTGCAACCGCATTTATGACCCAGTTCAGTGCGTGGACATTTACTGGTGCAGCAGGTAAAGCCTTTACCGATGGTTTTGCCGTAGCGATTATCTTTATCGCGAACGCATTCGGTTACCTAATGAACTACCTTTACTTCGCTCCGAAGTTCCGCCAACTGCGCGTTGTGACGGTTATTGAAGCGATTCGTATGCGTTTTGGTAAGGTGAATGAGCAAGTATTCACTTGGTCTGGTATGCCAAACAGCGTTATCTCTGCAGGTATTTGGTTGAATGGCCTTGCGATCATCGCATCGGGTATCTTCGGCTTTGATATGACAACGACGATTGTCCTAACGGGTCTGGTTGTACTGGTGATGTCAGTAACGGGCGGCTCTTGGGCGGTAATCGCATCTGACTTTATGCAGATGGTTATCATTATGGCAGTGACAGTAACGTGTGCTGTAGTAGCGGTCTACCACGGTGGCGGTGTTACGCAAATCATCAATGATTTCCCAACCGATTCATTTATCACGGGTGATAACCTTAACTACCTAAGCATCTTCAGCATCTGGGCGGTGTTCATCTTCTTGAAGCAGTTCAGTATCACCAATAACATGCTGAACTCTTACCGTTACCTTGCAGCGAAAGACTCAAACAACGCACGTAAAGCAGCACTGCTTGCTTGTGTACTAATGACACTGGGTCCAATCATTTGGTTCATGCCTTCATGGTTCATGGCAGGTCAAGGTGTTGATTTAGCAGCAGCTTACCCAGAAGCTGGCAGCAAAGCCGCTGACTTCGCTTACCTATATTTCGTTCAAGAGTACATGCCGGTTGGTATGGTTGGCCTTCTGATTGCCGCGATGTTCGCAGCAACAATGTCTTCAATGGACTCTGGTCTAAACCGTAACTCAGGTATTTTTGTTAAGAACTTCTACGAGCCGATTCTTCGCCCTAAAGCGACAGAGAAAGAGCTAATGGTCGTTTCTAAAATAACGTCTACTTTCTTTGGCATCGCGATCATCTTGGTTGCTCTGTTCATTAACTCTCTTAAAGGTCTGAGCCTTTTCGACACCATGATGTACGTGGGCGCATTGATCGGCTTCCCAATGACGATTCCTGCATTCTGTGGCTTCTTCATCCGTAAAACACCAGATTGGGCAGGTTGGGGCACGCTAGTTGTAGGTGGTGTGGTTTCTTACTTCGTTGGTTTCGTTATCACAGCGGACATGATTCAAAACTGGTTCGGTCTAAACGAACTAACTGGCCGTGAGTGGGCTGACCTGAAAGTGGCTATCGGCCTTATCGGTCACATCGTATTTACTGCTGGCTTCTTCGTTCTTTCAACATTGTTCTACAAGCCATTACCGGAACACCGTGAGAAAGATGTCGACAAGTTCTTCAATAACCTAGCGACACCGTTAGTTGCTGAGAGTAATGAACAGAAGAAACTGGATAACAAGCAACGTCGTATGTTGGGTTCACTTATCGCGGTAGCGGGTGTGGGCGTAATGACTATGTTTGTACTGCCAAACCCTATGTGGGGACGCATGGTATTCGTTCTGTGTGGTTTGATTGTGTTCTCTGTTGGTCTGTTACTTGTTAAAGCGGTCGATGACAAAGTCGAGCAACAAGACGAAGTGACTCCAGCCGAAGGCTAATTTAATACGCATCCTTAATAACATCACGGCCACCTAAATGGGTGGCCGTCATTTTTATAATCCAAACTTTAACGTGAGATGTACGATGAACAAAAAACTATTATCGGTAAGTATTATTAGCGCGTTCACGCTCGCTTTTGCAACAGGCTGTACGACACAAGAGAAAACAGCACCCGTAGTCAGTGTCGCTGAACAAGCTGCGCCAGCTATTAGCGAAATCGACCGTAGTTACCTATTGAACAGTGATCGCTTAACTGAGGTCGATGGCAACACATTAGCCGTTGCTTCAGAAGAACAAGTGGCTGCGCTTAAAGCACAATTTGAAAACCTAAAAGATGGCGACGAAGTGGTGATCCCTGCCGGTAAATACGCGAACTTAGGTCAAGTGACGATCACGGCGAGTGACATCACCATTAAAGCCGAACAAGCAGGTTCTGCGTGGTTAACTGGCCTAGTTCAATTTGAACTGAAAGGCGATGACATCACGCTTGATGGCCTAGTGTTTACCGAAGGCGGTCCAAACGAAAGGTTTGGCGGCGTACGAATGATGGGCGACAACAACACTTTAAAGAATTCAACATTTTATTACTTTAACCACGCTTATGAATATCAACCAGATGAGCGTCGTTCTGAATACCCAAGATACCTTTGGGTTTCTTTGTGGGGTAAAGACGGTAAAGTCATCAACAACCGTTTCGAAGGTAAGCAAAAACGCGGCACGTTGATTGGTGTGCAAAAAGATGACACGCCAGACAACCATCTAATCGCAAATAATATCTTCATGGATCAAAAGCCGAACCAGTTTAACGAATTCGATATCAAAGAGGCGATTCGTTACAACGGCAACAGCTGGGAAGCACTTCGTATTGGTGATTCAAAATCTTCTCAGTGGGACTCTAATTCAAAATTCGTTAATAACTTGATGATCGACATGGATGGCGAGCGCGAGCTTGTCTCAGTTAAGTCGGGTGGCAACACAATTTCTGGTAATACAATTTTTGAAAGTTCTGCTTTGATTTCTTTGCGTCATGGTAAAGGAAGTAGTGTTGAAAATAACATTATTCTAGGTAATAAAAAGAACTTAACGGGTGGTATTCGAATCTACGACGAAGACCATGTTATCCGTAATAACTACATTGCGAATACTCGTGGACGTGACGGTGTGATTGAAGGCAATGCTGACCTACGTGGCGGCATTGTTATTAACACAGGTATCATCGACGTAGCGAATGGTGAGCAGCTAGATCAATCAGTGAAGGGCAAAGAGCTGAACAAGCAGTGGACGCCGAAAAATATCACCATCGAGAACAACTCTCTAGTCGACACTGAGTGGGGCATTATCTATGGCAACCAAACTCACCGTGTTAGCCTGTTCAATAATGCGGAAGTTGAAAAGATTTATGCAGGTGTTGATGTGGCGTTCAAACACAACGTGGTTGATAACTCGCAATCTCCTGAGTTTGTCAGTGTGCGTGCAACGCAAGATTACCCGCTAATGGGCGCAACGTATGACAATGAAACATATGTTGGCCAAGTGACAGCATCTGAGCAGATCTCGAGCTTCTCTGTTGAGTTGCCCGCAATGACCGTTACTAACGGCATTAACGCTTACCAAGGTGAAGGTGCAGATGTATCTAAACTTGCAGTGGTAACCGCTGAAACAGCGGGTCCGGACTACGTGCTTGAGAATACGACTAAGTAACTTATTGGTTATTACTTAATTGCTAATGGCTTAATGGCTAATGCTTAATGGTTAGAGCTATCGAATAAATTCAGATAGCTGTCTTGGTCATTAACACTTAACAAGCCTCAACGGGTAATATCTGTTGAGGCTTTATCGATCTTAGGTCGTGACCATCTCAATCTTACGTCGTGACTACTGTGATTTATACTTATGTAGCAGATCCCAAGGGATATGGCATAAGTGATGATCTTCAGGAAATAGGCTCAAATGATGCTGGTGGATATCATCACTCGCGACATAGTGAGTTAACGGCAATATCTCAAGTGCGATACGGTCGGCGTCGTCACGAGAGGCAATATAGTGCTTAGCTTCGGTTAAGTGTTCTGCGTTAGTACTGTAAACGCCTGTGCGGTATTTTTCTCCGACATCGACACCTTGTTTATTGACGCTGTAAGGGTCGATAATCTCAAACAAGTGTTTCATCAAAATCATTACAGACGTGACGCTTGGATCAAATTCAATTTGTACGCATTCTGCATAGCCATCGTAATCGCTTTGTGTGCCATTGCATTGCGTGCTATCGCATTGCGTCGCCCCGTTTTCTGTTAGCTGGGCGCTTCCATTGGCACGGCCTGCTTCTGTGCTGATAACACCAGGAACGTATTTAATAAATTCCTGTACGCCCCATAAGCAACCGCCAGCTAAATAAATTTGTTCCATACTTACCTTTTACTTCTCTGTGTTTGTTGATGTTCGTTCGATGGGTGAATCAATACGATGATACCCGCACGTATAAAAAAGCGCCTATAAAGAATGAGCGCGCAAATAAAAACAAGCGTTTAGGTATTGTAAACCTGTGCGACTGAACAAACATAAGTTTAATATGATTTGTGATTATATAAGTCAGTATTGCTTTGTCATCACCCGAATCTCAACATCAAGTGAGCGTTACTCTAAACATGTTTGACCAAATAAAAGACTTCATTAATCCGAGCAAGAACCCAGATCTTACTCTGGCCCATGAATACCAGCGTCAGCATCTGCCGACATTGTGGCTATTGGGAAAAACGGGGGCGGGCAAGTCATCGTTTATTCAAGCGGTGACTGGTGACTCTTCTGTAGAAGTGGGCAATGGTTTTGCGCCTTGTACCATGACGGCGATGTCTTACGAATTCCCACAAGACAAACCCGTGATGCGCTTTCTCGATACCAGAGGACTAAGCGAAGCGAATTATGATGCGAAAGAGGATCTGGAAGAGATTGGTCAGGCAGGTAATGCGTTAGTCGTTGTGATTAAAGCCGACGAACCTGAACAATCCTCAGTGCTTGCGGCTCTAAAGCAGATTAAGAAACAGAAGAAAATTAAACACTTGCTGCTTGTTCATACTGCAGTGTTGTCTTCCAGTGAAACAGATCGAGCAAGGCAGGTTCAGTTCAACACCAACCAAGTAGAGAAGGCTTGGGGTAAAGAGTTTGAATCGGTATCGGTCGATTTCGAAACGGATGACTCGAGCAATAACAGTGGTTCAATTTACAACTATGACATCTTGTTAGAAAAGCTGACCAGTATTCTTCCTGTTATTGGAATGATGGTGCAAGACAAAGAGCACTCCACTCAAGAAGAAGCCAACTTTGATCAAGTAGAAAACGAAGTGCTTTGGTATGCGGGAAGTGCGGCAGCGAGCGACCTGATTCCGGGTGTTGGGTTGGTGTCGGTACCTGCGATTCAAGCCAAAATGCTTCATAGCTTGGCGAATCAATATGGGGTCGAATGGAACAAGAGAGTCTTCAGTGAGCTCATAGGCACTCTGGGAAGCAGCTTTGCGTTGCAATACGGAATGAAGCTGGGCACTCGACAGTTGATAAAGCTGATTCCAGTTTATGGTCAAACGGTAGGGGCGGTGGCTGCAGCGGCAATGAGTTTCGGCACCTCTTATGGTTTAGGTCGCGCGGCTTGTTTTTACTTCTATCATAAGAACAAAGGCGAAGAAGTGTCTGAGCAAGAGATGCTGAAGATCTACAAAGAATCCCTGAAAAAAGGAAAGGCGGCGTCGGGTTATGAAGAAAATTAGAAACCTATTTCGATTACTGGCGGTGTTATCGAGCGGCCGTTGGGGCATTGCCCTGATTTCGGCCATCTTCCCAAGCATTATCATGATGGGCTTTGGTGTGTTCTTGGCGGTCAAATACGGTTACCTACTCGAAATGTCGATTGCCATTGCCGTGAGTACCTTGGTATTCACCATTCCCTTGTTCATTTCTAGTCGTTCTTCAAGCCGCTCTTCACGCCGATCTTCAAGTACGGAGCCCTTCTCAAATAAAGAGAGCGACGGCCTTGGCGAGGATACTGCTGAAGCTGAATCACAACATAACAAAGCTGATATCAACGATGCATTGGTTAAGGCTTCGACTGATTGGTCTCAAAAAGAACTGTCGATCTGGAATGATTCAAAACATCATGTACGCCAACAATTAATGGTCGACATAGAGTGGGGCAACCTAGACCAAACCGGTTTAGAAGTACTTGAGTTTGTGGCGAAAAAGTTTGATAAGAAATCGCTCGATTTCTCGATTCCTGAAGGGCTAAAGCTGTTCGAAGAGGTAAGCCGACGCTACAAACTGGTAGTGCGAGAGCATATACCGGGCATTGAGTATCTCAAGGTTTCTTACATTAAGGCGGGCTACGAAGCCTATGATAAATATGGCGAACTAGGGCAAAAGATCGTTAAGGCCGCTATTTGGGGGAATCACCTCAAAAACCTCTATTTGAACCCGTTAAAAGTTGTTTCTGATTTAGGTAGAGAGCAAGCGACATCTTCAATGACAAGAGGTGTGGTTGATGACATGCAATACGCCGCCAAACAAGCCTTATTAGATGAAGTTGCGGCGGTGGCGATTGATCTCTATAGCGGACGTTTCAGCATTGAAGATGAAGCACTTAAAGCGTCCGATGTTTCTGAACTCGACGAACAACGCTTTGCTCCTGAATTAGAGCCTGTGCGAATCGTGCTGGTGGGGCAAACCAGTTCTGGTAAATCTTCACTTATCAATGCGCTTAAGCAAGAGTTGGTTGCCGAGGTCGATGTACTGCCATCAACCGACACTTCAACCGTATACAACGCATTTGTCGACGACAATGATGTTCGCGTGGTTGATCTTCAAGGGCTTGATGGCAATCCTAAAACCGAAGCCTTAATGCTGAAAGAGATGACCCAAGCCGATGTGGTGTTATGGGTGCTTAAAGCCAATCAATCTGCGCGTGATTTGGATAAGCAATTGAAAGATAGATTTGATGCTTTCTATGACGATCCTAAGAACATCTCACGCAAGAAACCGATTGTGGTGTCGGTTGTGAATCAGGTAGACCGATTAAAGCCTGTAGACGATTGGCAACCGCCGTATGACTTAGAGAATCCAACATCAACCAAAGCAAAGATCATTGCTCAAGCGCTCGAATACAATCATATATTGCTGCAAACCGATATCGTGTTACCGCTCGCGATTGCGCCAGAAAAGGTACAGTTTGGTTTAGATACTTTAAGGCAGACGTTGATTGAGCGTATCGCTGACGCAAATAACGTTCAGAGAAATCGCCAACGTTTAGAAGCCATGAAAAGAGGGACGTCGGTTAAAGGCCAACTGAATAAAGCGGTCAAGGCGGGTAAGAAGGTGGCACCCAGTGCATTGAAAGCAGCGACGCCAAAACTGGCTGAAATGGCCATCAAGCAAGTCGTGAAGAAAAAGTAGTCCACGACTGCGGCTGCAAAACGGTTCTGATGAGTCTTGAGCCTCATCAGAGCTTATCTTTTCTAGAGCTTGGCTTTTTAGAAAGTAGCTTTTCCAGAAAACAGCCACCTTAACCCTATATTGGATAAGTATTGAATTTTAAAATAGCTGCTATTATTAAGCCTCTCGCTGAACTAGTTTAATAGTATATAAACGGCTGTGATTCACAGTTTATATAACATGCTATCGTATTTAATTATCATTCTAAATGTTGATCACATTTATACTTTTCTAAGCTGTATTTATAAAACAATTGCACTATATTTAAATTTCGGATCATCTTGATTTCAACGTAGGGATATATTGTGAACATGTATCTGAAATGGCAATCAACAACATGGCTAACCTTGTTAGCTTGGTATACCTTAGATCACCAGCTCTCGTTCCGCCTTTCTTCAGAGTAGTACCCTCTAGGCGTCACGCGCCAGCAAAGCAGCGTGCTTTGTTTACCTATCAGCAGCTTTGATAACCTTTGAACGCATGAATGTCGCACTTATTATTTCGTGCAGAATATTCGTTGTTTTGTCGTTCTCGATAATTATCTCAGCCTCTGTTTAGGTTTGATTAATAAGTCATTATTTAACTTGTTTATTTTCATTGTTAATTTCCGTCTATCTTTATACGGAGCTATTAAATTAATGGTGAGGATTCGTGACATCTAAAGAAAATAGATTTCGACCTGATCGGAATGTATAGAAAGGTACTATTATGGAAAACTTCAAACATCTACCAGAACCGTTTCGTATTCGTGTTGTAGAGCCAGTAAAAAGAACAACCTCTGCATATCGTGAACAAGCCATTGTTGACGCGGGCATGAACCCATTCTTACTGGATAGTGATGATGTGTTTATCGACTTACTGACAGACAGCGGTACAGGTTCTATCACTCAGCGTATGCAAGCCGCGATGCTAATGGGTGATGAAGCGTACAGTGGTAGCCGCAGTTACTACGCATTGTCGAATGCGGTTAAGGATATCTTCGGTTACGAGTTGACGATTCCAACCCACCAAGGGCGCGGCGCAGAGCAGATCTACATTCCTGTTCTTATCAAGAAGCGTGAAATGGAGAAAGGGCTCGATCGCAGAAAAATGGTCGCTCTGTCGAACTACTTCTTCGATACCACGCAAGGCCACACCCAAGTGAATTGCTGTGTGGCGAAGAACGTTTATACCAAAGAAGCGTTCGATACCTCAGTGAATGCGGACTTCAAAGGCAACTTCGATGTGGTGAAGCTGGAAGAAGCGATCTTAGAAGCGGGCGCGGCTAATGTTCCTTACATTGTGAGTACCATTACTTGTAACTCTGCTGGTGGGCAGCCAGTGTCTATCGCCAATCTAAAAGCCGTGTATCAAGTGGCTCAGAAGTACGACATCCCTGTGATCATGGACTCTGCACGCTACGCTGAAAATGCCTACTTCATTCAACAACGAGAAGCGGGTTATCAAGATTGGACAATCGAACAGATCACGCGTGAGTCTTACAAATACGCGGATGGCTTAGCCATGTCTGCTAAGAAAGATGCCATGGTACAAATGGGCGGCTTGTTGTGCTTTAAAGACGACTCTTTCATGGATGTGTACACAGAGTGTCGAACCTTGTGTGTCGTGCAAGAAGGCTTCCCAACCTATGGTGGCTTAGAAGGTGGCGCGATGGAGCGTCTTGCGGTTGGCCTTTATGACGGCATGCGCCAAGATTGGTTAGAGTACCGTATTGGTCAGGTTCAATACTTAGTTGATGGCTTAGAAGCGATGGGCATCGTGTGCCAGCAAGCAGGCGGTCATGCTGCGTTTGTGGATGCGGGTAAACTGCTTCCTCATATTCCAGCAGGTCAGTTCCCAGCACATGCTTTGGCGTGTGAACTCTATAAAGTCGCGGGTATCAGAGCGGTTGAGATTGGCTCATTGCTGCAAGGTCGCGACCCTGCCACGGGCGAGCAACATCCATGCCCTGCAGAGTTATTGCGCCTTACCATTCCTCGCGCGACCTACACACAAACTCACATGGACTTCATCATCGAAGCATTCGAAAAAGTGAAAGAGAATGCAGGACAAGTGAAAGGGCTCGATTTTACTTACGAACCGCCGGTGTTAAGACATTTCACTGCGCGCTTGAAAGAGGTTGAAACCGTTGAAAAACAAACCGAAAAAAAGAACGAACAAACGCTCGAAGAAGCATTTTAAAATAAAAACATAAGCGAATAGTCACTAGAAACATAATCAAAGGCTCCCTCGAGAGCCTTTTCTTTATTGGATGATAGGGGAGTTATGTCGTTAAACAGCTAAGCAGCTAAGCAGCTAAGCAGCTAAGCGGTTAAGCCTTTAAGCAGTTAACCCGGTAATCATTTAGGCCTTTAGATGTTGAACTACGATTGTTTGTTTTTTAGCGTAGACTTTAGCATTTGGAATAGCCATTGATTCAAAGGCGCGTCTTTCTGTGAACGACGGCAGCTCATCACATGACCCACATCGATCGTCAGTTTTTCGTGTAAATCAATACTACGACAGCCTTCTGGTACGCTGCCATTGAGGGTGATACCAAAATAGTCGGATTTGAGCACAACATCGTGAATCATCGCAGGGTGATCGACTTCCACTCTTGGGTTGACGTGAAATCCGATATTTCTAAGGCGATCAAGGATCGGGTATTTATTGTCATTCCATCCCGGGGTTTTAAATAGAATGATTGGGTAGTTGGCGAGCGACTCAAAGTCTTTCGCTGGATGATCCTCTCTCACGAAGAACACCACTTTTCCTTTGCCGAATTCCATTTGAGAAATTGACTGTGGCAAGGTTTCATCAAAGTAATGAACCGCTATGGATTCTTCGCCGTCGATGAGCCTGTTCCTCACATTGCTTCCCCACCGAACGAATGAGTAGTGAGCATGCGGGGCTTCTTTACTCAGAGCAAAGTAGAGCTTCGAGCCAAAGCGCTCCCAGAACAAGGTATTTGCGTAGATTTTGATATCACCTTGGTAAGTTTCTGGCGAAAATACTTGGTGTTTAATGGCTTCAACGCTGCTCAAGATCTGCTCAAAATTTTCGATGTTGGTTTCAACAAAAGTCGTGGGTTCAAACCCGTGTTTGGTTTGAATGAACAGTGGATCGTCGAGCTGCAACTTTAACTTCGAGAGGTTCTTGCTGATCGCCCCAGAGGTTTTTCCTAGCGACTCCGCAACCAGTCCAACATTGCGAAGTTCATACATACGCTTGATGACGAGGATATTTTGAATGTCTAGATTGATGTCCACAGGCTCTCCAAATGAATCCTTTTATAGGCAGTAATTTCGGTGCGGTAGGCGTACAGAAATTATGTGACTCTAATATCATAGTGGTAGTACAAAACAGATAAGACAGAACAGCGTCAGAACTTCGCTAATCCCTTGATTTTCCATTTGGTAAATCTTGCTTTTCCTCGAATGGCTTTCACTCAAGCGCTAAAGTTACCTCAACAAAGAAACACAGATACCAAACGAACAAATAATTAAAAATAATATGAGGTGATGTATGAAAAAGTTAATCGCACTAGGCTTAATGGCTCTTTCAATGAATACTGCTTTTGCTGCCGACGGTACGTATACAGGGACTATCGACATGACAAGAAGCGAAGGTAATCAAGTAAAGGCTGAGCGTGTTGAATCTGACTTAACACTGGAAGGAAGAAATGAAGCGTCTAACGGCGGAATCCAATTCCAAAAGAACGTAGATCAAGACCAAACGATCCAGCTTACAGGTCGTCGTGATTAACGTTAAAGATGTGCTTACCATTGTCATGAGAAATGCTGCGCCCTCGGGTGCAGCATTTTTCGTTATTGGGTTGTGGAGTATTTTATAAACTCTAGCGATCTAGCCTTGGCATGTTGTGTAACGTGTGGCATTTTGTTGTTCTCTAACTTTAGATCGCTATTGGGTGTTGGTTAAGCATTACAAACCAGTAAGCGAACGACTCGAAAGGACAAGGAATGACTCAAAAAGAAACGGGAATGATTCGTCATATTCTACTGATTAAGTTTAAAGAAAACGCTGAAGCTTCAGAGGTTCAAAAACTAAAGATGCTGTTTGAAGCGATGCCAAACAAGGTTGAAGGGGTCACTTCAGTAGAATGGGGATTAAATGACAGCCCTGAAAACAAGAATCAAGGTTATACCCACTCGGTGTTAATGACGTTCGCCGATGAAGAAGGCCGCCAGAATTACCTTCCGCACCCTGAGCATGATGCGCTGAAAGATGTGTTTCGTCCGCTTTTAGAAGACATCATTGTGTTTGATTACTCCCTGTAATTAGGTTCTGAGTAGGTTTCTTGTGTTTGACTTACCTTTGATAATGAAAAGTTAGGGCCTAGCGTTTAAGCCCTAACTAAATAAGAAACGACTTACTCTGTTGGCGAAATCGTGATTGGTGCAAACGACGCGACAGCATTTCCGCCAGCGCCCGGACGGTCTACATAAGGCGTGTTCTGCATTAAGGTGTAGTATACATCCACGAAGTCATCATCATTCACTAATACACCATCAGGAATCACATCGATAATCTTGCCTGTGATCTGAGGGATGATCGCATAACCTTGAACTTCTGGATCAGGAATCATCTTCAGTATCTCTTCTGCGGCTTGAACCAAGAGTTTTGCTAGCGCTTTGTAGTCTGTGCCATCATCGTGCTCCATTAAGATCATATCAGCAGCGCCCCAGCGGTAGCGAGGCCAGAAGATAACGGTCTGGTTCGGGTAGTACGTCTGTTTGTCGTAGTCCAGATAAGGCATCTCAACGAGGTCGATTTGGGGCTCTAAACGACTTGAATCGACACCCGTCACGATAGCGTAGATTTCCGCTTTACCAGAGATCCAAGGTTCTTGGTCGACGGCTAAACGGATTTTGGTTAATTGTGTGGTATTCAACGGCTCAGGTTCCGACAAGGCCATCGAGCGACGAGCCCTGTTCATCAAAGACGATTTTTGAGGTTTACTCTCGTCGGCATTGGTATCGCTAACGGTATTGATTTGCGTTGTAGTACCCAGCTTTTGCATCTCTGCCTGCATTGCCATTAAGCCTGCTTTGAGCTCTTCAGCACCGTTACTATCAACCACAAACACTGGGACGTCTGGCATTTGGTACACATCTAATTCATGAACCTGTCCGTACACGTCATACGCTTCAATGTATTGCCAATTCGAATCGTCGCCTGATGGTTCAAATGCAAACAGCGGGTTTTCACCATTCTTCCAAGCTTCGATCATCGCTTCATCAGCCATGCGAACCTCTAACACAGAGTCGCTGAAGTCGTTGATCCCTTTCATCTTGCGATAACCAAGATCCGCTTTCTGCATCCGGCTTGAAAATGCAGAGTAGGGCTGAGTAGAGCTCAATTTATCTACAGGCGCGGATAAGTTCTTTTCTGAGATCTGAGCCTTCAATGAAAGCTCAAGATCGGAATAACGCTCGCTGATTTGCAACGCCAGAGATTGCTTTTGCGCTGCGCTACTTTCTGCAATACCTAATGAATCAGTTGTCTCAATATTTTGCGCAAAAGACTGGAAGCCAACCACTGTCGTTGCAAGCACCATACTGATAGGAAAAGATGGTCTCATAAATAATCCTTATTTTAGTTTTTATCATTAATAGAGCATTTGCCCTATAAGGATTAACCTATCAGTAACGTGAATGTGTTCAAAAGTTAGTCAGTTATTTTTGTTTCGTTGTGCAGCACAGGATCTCAATTTAAACTGTTTTTATAAAACAATGCCTAAGTAACCTTGATATTTATAAATTAATAAACGTATCAGTAAATAACTTACAATATTATTAACTACTAGGGTGTGTCATAAAAAAACCTACTCAAAGTGAGTAGGTTTTTATTTCTCGGTTAACCGCTAGTTCTCGATTTACAACTTGTTTGAGAGGCTCGCTCTAACTCAATCTAAACGCAACGTTAGGCCAGAGTAGTTCGAGTATCCACGCAGTAACACATGGTAGGTTACGCCCGGTTGCGCGCTCACACTGCACTGCTCATTGTTTCCAGCGCGATAAGGGCGACAATCGTAACTCGATGTCGTTGGCTTGCTGCCCGATTTCACGTAAAGGTCGGCATCACCTGAACCACCAGACATTGAAACCGTCACGCTGGATGCAGAATCAACGGTGAACGTGTAGAAGCTCTCTGAGGATTGATTCCCGCTCAAGTTCGAAATTGGCGTTCCTTTCATCAGCACATTGCCAGTTGGCGGCGTTGAACCACAACTTGCATTAACGCCTACTGTATTAAAAGCATCTTCAACATCGGCAACCACATAACCCATGTCTGCTGCGGCTTTCGCTACGCCACAAGCTCCTGCGTCAAAGGTACTGTTTGCCGTCCAATACAACTGGTTGGCAACCGTGAATATTTCAAAGCCCTTACGTACATTCCAACCCGATTTGTTCGCTAAAAGATAAAAGGCGCGGTTATAAACACCGCTAGATAAGTGAACGTTCAAACCATCGTAGTATTGAGAGGCGTGATCAATCGAGCGGCCATCTTTTGAAGGTTGATCAAAGTAACGCAAGCCGCCTTCTGATTTGAATATATCGCTTCCGACCACCCAATCGACATTACCACGCAGGTAGTATTCAGCCGCTTCGCCTGCAATATCGGAGAAGGCTTCATTGATACCGCCCGACATGTTTTGGTACACAAGGCCGGAGTTTTGCTCAGTGAAGCCGTGGCTGACTTCGTGAGCACTCACGTTGATATCGACCAATGGGTAAAAGGTGTTTTTGCCATCTCCAAATGTCATGGATGAGCCATTCCAAAAGGCGTTTTCATAATCGGAACCGTAATGAACGCGCATTGTCAGTTGGAAAGTTAAAGGCGACGTATTCATCCAATCTTTGTACATATCGAACACGACATTACCAAAGTAGTGCGCATCGTTGAGAGGCGAGTAAGCCCCGTTGATGTATTTATGATCGGTGTAGTTGGTTCCGTCGGCACAGTTGTAGCTGTAGGCTGCGCTGCCAGAGGTTCCGTTCCTCAAATCGACTGTCTTAACTGATTCATTTTCTAACGTACAAGTCGTGCCTGTTTTGTCGATGGGAAAGCTAGGGAAGTCATTGCCATATTCATATCGAGTGGTTTTGAGGTTGCCACCTGGGCCAGTACCTAATGCTTTAGCGTGGTTTAGCCCATTCCATTTTTGGAGGACATCGCCAGTCGTGGCATCAATAAAGTAGAAAGGGCGCTCTGGCATTGAGGACGCGATAAAGAAATCGACCAGATACACCACTTGGGCGACTTGGTTCTCGTCCAGTCTCACCATCAGTTTCGCATTTTTATTTTCAATCGACTTTTTGCCGACGGTAAACGTGCGATGAGCGGACAGTGCGGCTTCAATCGCTTGTTCTCGATTCAGTTTTGGCGCGATGCTGGATAGGTCACCACTGATCCCTTGTGCCATGGAGCCGAACACCTGAGTGGGTTGGTTCTTGGAAAGGGTGGCCACGACCGAAGTATCAAAGACGGGTAAACCTAAGTGAGTTTGTTGATAGCGGACTTTGGTTTTTCCATTGGGCAGTACCACCCGTTTTACTTCAGAAAAACCTAATTCAAGTGGAGCAATACTCTTCGACTGAGCGACGAGGCTTTGTTGTAGCAGTGTATCGTTATCGACTCTGACCATTTCTGCAGCGTGTGCATTAAAGCCAAAAGATGTACCTAGAATAGCTGCTATTTTCCAGCTTAGTTGACGTTGTTGGTTCATTTTTCGTTCCTGATTTTAATATAAACTCCTTCTTCCCAACGGCTTTATAGGAAGTCTATATGCAACACGTTTATGCCATGTGTTGCGAATCAAGATTGGAAGAGCATTTGGATTTATGACAAGTTTATCAGGGAGATTGAATTTTAGAGTATGTAATTCAAAGTTTACAAAAATTCTTATTGATCAAATTGTTTTTATAAAATTTGATTTTATTATTTATCGTAAACATATGAAGGGTAGGGGGTTATTAAAATCTGTTTTGTTTTAATCGATAGAATTCATTTATCTAAACTAACTTCGATATTTCTCTGTTTTTATCTTAATTACAAATGAGTAAATAACCGAGTTTTGGAAGTGGTAATATTGTCTTTATTATCAATATTAAACTTGTTTTAACAATACGATCCATAGAAGTTATCAAGTTTTCTTCATTTGGTTTTGTTAGGAAGAACTAAATTCTACATTTTCTTGTTCAATCACAAATCAAGAACGATAAGTCATTGTTATGAATGGAGTGAGTCGTTTAAGATAGGTTGCATAAGAAACTAGACAGAAAAACGCTGCATTTAGATACAGATTTTTTCTGTCTAATAGCTGTTAAATGTAATGGAACATTGTAACTTTATGGATATAACTCAAATGGTCACAACAAAAGAATTAATATTTCTTATCTTAGGCACACTATTAGGTGGTTTAGCCAGTTGGGTAGTTGCAAAAATCACAGAAAAAAAAAGAGGCTTAGTTGTGGAAACAACTGGGCGGCGTATTATTATTGAGTCAGCGGATAACTGTCCGTTTAAGATCTCCGATTTAAGTGGAAAAACACTAGATAACGTTTATTTGATCAATATCCGAATTTGGAACAAAGGGAAAGAACATGTACTTGGTAGTGAGATAAGCAAAGACTGCCCTCTAACAATTAGTTTAGATGAAGAAACTAATATACTTGGCGAGCCAATAATATTTAGAGGTAGTGATCAAATTGGCCTTAAACTCGATTTAATTAGTAAAAATACTTATCAACTTGGTTTTGAGTGTGTAAACCCTGATGAGTGGTCTGAAATAGGCATTTTTGTTGAAGAAAAAAGTGATGCGAAAGTAAGCGCTACAGGGCGAGTATTTGGTCAAGATCATGATTTTAATGTCACCGTCGATGACGGAAGAGCAAGTATTGCAGAGAGACTTGCAACTGCATTTATGGTTTTATTTGTTGTGTGTTGGCCATTTGCTAGCGCTTATTCGATATATTGGGTTTATTCAGACTTTAGTTTCCATCAAGTGATAGATGACTTTGATAGCCTTCCTCACCTATTAAGGAGCTTACTAACCTATGCCATGGTTTTACCATTGCTTATTATAATGTATTACGTATCTATTCTAGGAAAAAGGCGTGGAAACCCCAAGACCTACCCAATCGATGAAGATTTTGAGCCTAGTCAGACTCAAAATATTGGTGCGATGTGGGGGACTGCAATTTCCGGAAAGAGGTATAGGGTATCAAATTCTTCAAAAAACAGAGGTGAAATAAGCGCTCAGAATCAAGGTGACAACATTTAACAAGTCGTTTAAACGGACAAAAAATAGTTGGCTTTTGTTCGTGCCTCACAAATTATAGCCAACTATTTTTCGCCGCTTAACGAGGCGCTAGGCTCCACTCATCAATCGAGGTTATCATGAAGTATCCCGGTCAACCCAAAACTCCGCCTAGTTGGTATAAAGACAGAGGGCAATCATATATTGAGAAAGAGTTTAGTAAGGAGTTGGGTGACTTAGCAAATGCTATAGAAGCTGAGCATTGGTTTGGCGATAAAGAAAAACATGGGCGATTCCGTGTCGATTTTGTTTTAAAAGATGCTCGGCTAATAATCGAATTAGATGGGCATGAATACCACTCAACAAAAGAACAATTAGAAAAAGATGCGTTAAGACAGAGGTACCTTTCTAGAGCGGGCTACACAGTAATTAGGTTTACTGGACGTGAAATAAATCGAAACCCTCAGTCATGTGTTGCGGAAGTTAGAGAAATATATAAAGAGCGAATGCAAAGAGCTCCTGCTAAATACCGTGTAATGTATATCGATTACCCATTTCTCTATAGAGAAACAGCTAAGGCACTTTCTTTTTTTAAAGAGATAAATCCTAATAAAACATTAAAGCCTGTAAACATTGACGAACTCATTCCTCATGCGATTGAATGGTTGCATGAAAAATCATTCATCACAGCATTTGTCTTCCACCCACCAGAAGATGAACATGAAATAAAACATTTAGATGGTTCAATTAAAGAGTATGAAAAAGGTGAAGTAAGAATTAATACTGTTTCAAAAAAATGGTATACGCTCGAATTAGGTGAACATATGGAAAGCTTCTCACACTTGTTCGATGAGTTTATTTTAATCGCTGATGATCCAGTATATGTAAAGCCGCTTCGCGCTGTTCTTCCTGATGACCTAAGTGATAGTGAGCATGGCTCTCATAGCTTCAAATACTTGGCTAACGGTAAGTTGCTACGTCATGGTAATGAAGAAACTTCATATGTTGGCAGTGAGCTTGTTCATGTTTTCTGGCAGAGAGTTTGGTACATTATTGGTGCATCAATGGGATTAAGCTTATACGAAATGTAGAGCCTAACAAGTTGCTTAAACGGACGTGTAAAAGTTGACTCGCGCTCGTCGCACATTTTAGCCAACTATTCCACGCCGCTTAACAGGTTGCTGACGGATCCCCTCATAATTTCCCTAGTCCTGCGTTGTGTGTGAGCCTTTGATATTCGAACATTCCCCATTGATATTGGGATTCGTTAATTTTATATCGCCGATGATTTCGTACCTCTCTCCCTAGACGAGGTATGGATAGAACTCGGCGGTGTTTAATGCTGTTGGCTTGGAAGTCAAAATGCCATTTGGCTTGTACTGCAATGAGGCCATTCCACCACATCAAGATTTCAGCGAGCAACGCAATAAGAAGCAGGATATCCAATCGCTTAGTACAACGAGTTCTGTTGTGACGAAGTGCGATCCCATAGGCGATACTCTTTAGATCGCGGAAGGCTTCTTCTATTTGCATGCGCTTGGTGTACAGGTTGGTAATTTGTACTTCATTTAAGATATGTCTAGGGACATTGGTCGCGAGTAACCACGGCTCCTTGTACTGCGTTGATAGAGATGTGTAGCGGAGTGTTTTTGGCTGGTTCTGCTATGGCGCTGGGCTTTTCGGCCTTTTTCTAATCCCTTATAAACATAGGCTTCACAAGATATCGGTGATCTCTTTGCTAATAAGCAGTGGCCAAGATATTCGGGTTTATGGACAGCGTTTGGATAAAAGGTTTTATTTGAGACCCAAGGTTTATGAGGTTGTTTGATTGATACTTCAGCTCGGACACGACCTAACTAAAACCAACCTTTTTCCTGAACTTGGCGGAACCAAGTATTTCTAAAACCCGCATCAGAAACGATGATCGGACTGATTTTATTCGGCAAAATACTCTGTAATTTATCGAGGAATGTTTGGTGACTTTTCGGTGAATTGTATTGACCATACTCAAAAACTTGTTCAAAGATTGTGATGGCTCGACCATCAAGTGCAACGGATGCTCTTAACGTCATATAACGAAGTTGTTCACGAACATCAGACCAATCCACAAGGATCACAGGGCGTGGGTTAGCGCCCGTTATTAAGTAGGCATGCCATTTATAAATAAGGTCTTTTTCACGATGTAGTTGGCGATTTCCAAGCAGTCTATCAACGCGTTTGATCGCATGTTTTACCGTGGTATTAGTTTCCAGTTTGCGACCTAGTTTAGTCAGCGTTAAGTCTGAGCCGTCAAGTACACTTTTTGTAGCAAGTATCAGAGAAATCACGCGTTTTTTGTGAATGGAGGGGCATTGGTTTTGTATGGTTTGTTGTAAAATCTGAATATCGCGCATCGTTAGTTCACTTGTTCGAAATGTGTGTTCAGCGATATTCATTAGATCAAAGACGGCGGTGCGCGTCTACCTCATTGTTTTTACGCCTGATTATGAAGGGATTCGCAAGAGTAAGGCGTTATACAAATAAAAGGAGGTAATTCGATGCGGCTTTATGTAAAAGATCGTCAAACAGGGAAGAAAACATACATTCAGAATACGGCTAATTCTCGAAATGAACTAGCTCAAAGGTTAGGTTCTAATCGTTTAAAGGTAAATGACAAGGTCTATTCTGTTAATTCGGTTACGGCGGAGTCTGACAATAAGACGGCTCCAGCTATGGCTATTGGTGGAGTTATTGGAGTCATGGGGGGTGTTCCTGGAGTATTACTTGGCGGGTTAATTGGCGGTTTGCTTGGGAAAAGTAACGATGATGAAGATACTAAAAAGGTAAACGAATTTAATAGGAGTCATAATGTTTCCTAAATTCAACCTTCGACTAGTCGGTGTCCTCATCACCTTAGTCATAATAGCTGTTACCTATATAACTGATCAGAAATATTATAATGAGACGATACGCTCAGTCTTGGAATGGAAGCATTTGAATATAAGTATTTGGTTCGGTTGCTTCATCTGTTTTGTATTACATTATCTGTCAGCTAAGAGCTCAAATTCCGAATATGCAGGGCTTATATATAAGCAGTTTGGTATTTTTGCTGATTCAGCTTTTGCTGCAATCACTTATGGTTTGGCGATGACAACATCCGCGTCAATTTTAAAAGGTGTTTACGTTCAACAGTTTTTTGGCGATGTTGTGTATTTCAACCATTTTGAATCCCTAGACATTTATTCAATGCTAGTTGTATGTTTATTTTTATTAGGTTATTCACTTTGGTCTTGTACTCGTGCTGCTTGGGAGGCAATTATTTTTAGTAGCGCAGAAAAAGCTGAGGCAGTGTACGACTAATTATTTATATGACAAGGCGTTAGGCATTTGGAAGAAACTATGGATATTGAAGAAATTAAAAAAGAAGTAATCAAAGCTCGAGGAGTTTTTGAAGAACACCACAATCACATCAGCAAGATATTTTTTGATGAATTTCCATCAGCTTCATGTGGATCTTCAGCCGACTTATTAGCAGAGTATCTCCTTAGCAAAGGTGTTCAAAATATCGAATATGTTTATGGTGAAAGAGATTCTGGTTCACATGGTTGGTTAGAAATTGAAGGTCTGATCATTGATATAACAGGTGATCAGTTTGAGGACGGTATTGAAGGTATTTTTATATCACCTAACCGAGATTTTCATGACCAATTTTCGCCTCTAGAGCGGAACGATAAACCTGGTATAAATGGTTTTCTTCGTGACCCATATAATAAGTTCAAGGCACTTATGGAAACACATGCCTAACAATCTGTTAAGGGTGATTCGTAACGCGTGGTATTTTTACTAAGCGTTGCGTTTAGTGTTTAAGGTGTTATCCGGGAGCTTCAGTATTGCGTTGCTCACCCCTAACAGGGCTACATGGATTCCCCCGGTTGTCAAACATCCGCTAAACTTATGTTGATGGGTTTTGGACTGCCGCTCTACATTTGGCCTGCTTATCGATGATTCACATATGTCGTGGCCCTGATGACTTGCGCGACTGCGCTGCCTTATTCGTTAGATGACATCTAGTGTGTCCGTCGCATTAACAGGCTCTCCGCAAGTGGTCTTAACCTATCTCCATCATTAGCGTCTGCAATGAGCCAGTGGGTTTAATTCTTTATGCTGGTTAGGTTCTACTTAAGTAGCATAGTTTTCATATTCTGTTTTGCACAACAACACGCTTCAACACCTATACGAATTAGTGGCATGTTTGTTATTGTGGTCAGTAGCTTAGAGT
Source organism: Vibrio sp. NC2 (assembly GCF_025195005.1). Classification (NCBI taxonomy): domain Bacteria; kingdom Pseudomonadati; phylum Pseudomonadota; class Gammaproteobacteria; order Vibrionales; family Vibrionaceae; genus Vibrio; species Vibrio sp. NC2. The sequence goes on along the minus strand of NZ_JANVFC010000010.1, from coordinate 93,385 downwards.
GGGTTGCTGATTTATGAAGTATGACCTTACTATTTTGCTCTACGGCATGAAGACTAAAGTGGTTTTTAGCTAAGTCGATACTGCAGAAATAAGAATAATCAGACATGGTGCCTCCGATGCATTTAAGTACCACATAAGTGTGGCAGATCCTCGGTAGGGGGAATCCATGTTATTCGTTATACGATTCGAATAAACTAGAGGTTGTTGTGGATAGAAAAAGTGACGGTTTGTTTAGGCAATTCAAGCGAGTTGCTATCTCATTTGCAGACTTTAAAGAAGCTCACGATATTGTTAGCTATATTAAGAACAATAAACTTTACGCTGATTTCGAAGGCAATTTTCTTGTTCTTTCTGCATTAACTAATGCGATGATTTTATCTTATTGTAAGCCATTTTCTGGAAATGACTCTCGAAATAAAATTAGGGTGCCCGATCTACCTAATACCGCATTAAAAGTTCTATCACCTGACGAACTTTCCTTACATAAGTTTTTAATCCAGCTCAGGAACCAGCTTATTGCACATTCAGATTCTCAGGCTATTGAAATGAAGTTTAGTGTCCATACTTACGGGAGTTTTCAAATGCTTCAGCCGGTAAGGAATAGAAGTTCAAGGTGTTTGAGTCTTGAACAATTGGATATTTTTGAAAGTATGTCTTTGAAACTGCTCTCTCATGTAGCAACTTTACGTAAAGATCTGGAGCCCAAGATTATTCCGCTACTAACTAAAGAACACATCGAAAAATAGGATGCATAGAATCGTATAACAAACGACTATGGCGTCAATGATTCATTTTGGGCTGTGTTCTCATCGCACATGGCACCATTTCTCATCATAGAGTCAGAGGCACGTTTCACGGAGGAAACATGACAAGCGACCAATTACTGGAAAAGGCACTTTATAGTAGTGCCAGCATCCATCAACCTCATTCTTTAAAAGCCTATTTGGCTTCGAATCACCTTAATAACTATTTCGCTAAAACAGGCAATGTGCGGCTTAAAACGAGTGAGTTGATAGACCAAACTGAGATTGAAGTTTTAGGTGAGTACTCTACAACGCTAAAAGCGCCCAAGTTCTCAGATTTTCGTATTCAAAGGATATTGGATAACGGGGTATACCCAGCGGCGTATGCTGCTTTAACGCAGTGGCATGAGAATAAGGGCTTTCAAGATATCTTCTCGTATTACGTTTCGCAGGCTTCTAAAACAAGCGAATACCTTTCCCACAATGTGACTATCTTATTGGCGCTGAACCGTGTTTACCGTGAGCTAGAGCCGTCTCAAGTTCCAGCATTCCTTAACCGCTTCACTGAATTTGTCACATCGACCCGTTCTGATGGCGACCGAAACACAGACACAAGCGAAGTCGTAGAGCTCAATAGCGTATTACAAGTATGCCTAAAACAGTTTGGTTTCTTTGGGCATAACCTAATTACGCTTGCGTGGATAATGCGTTGTAAGGAAGAGTTGTCGAAAGAGCAATATGACGTAATGCTTTTTAATCTCTATCGACAGGCCAGTAGCCCTTTGGAAGATCCTGACGATGAGATTGATCAAGCTACCTTGGCGCAGTGTCAAAGCTTAGATAATTCAGATGAGCTCTATGACAATGTTCACCGATTGGTTTTTGGTTATACATTGAATCTGCACCAGATAACCCTAGCGGATGCATTGTGCTTTCTTCACGAACGATTCCCTGCACATACATCGGAGCTAAAGCACATTGCCGAGTATCAGTGTCGTCTGTTAGAACAGTGAGTTTAATTAGGACGTTGCATTTAACTTATGCAACGTTATCAGTCTAGTTAGCGCAGAAGTACGACTTACACGCTAATCAGATCTCGAATTGAAAAAAAGAGCTACTCGATAATGCAGCTATGCTCTTTAATTCTGAAAACCAGTCAGGTGTCAAATATAGCTCACATATTGCGGATCTCCCACGCAAAGGCGAACGTTTGCCTTTTGTTTCTCGGAATCTAATTGCAACAGTAAATGACACACAAACGTAGAGGTAGCGCACAGAATCGAAAAAGGGGATATCGCGATTACGGAATCATTGATCTAGCCGATAGTGAGATAGTGATAAGAGGTCGATAATTCGTTGTCGGACTAAATTAGAACTTTAAATCTAATTTCTAAGTAGTTGTTATCTCAGGAAGAGTTTTTGTGCTATGCGCCCCTATATTAAATACATTATCCCTATTTTAATTCCTTTCATTATCCTCGTAATGCCGCTATCAGCGTTCCCATTTGAAGGCCTTACGATTATTCAACAACGCGTTATCGCGATCTTTTTATTAGCGGCATTGTGCTGGGTGTTCGAGCCTATCCCAATCTACGCGACGTCTGTTGTTATTATCGTTCTGCAATTGTTGATGTTGTCGGATAAAGGGCTGATCTTTTTAAGGTTTGAGCATGGGCAGGAACATTTTGGTGAGTTGTTAAAATACAGCGACATCATGGCGACATTCGCCAGCCCAATCATCATGCTGTTTTTGGGCGGTTTTTTCTTAGCGATGGCCGCCACTAAGTATCGATTAGACGTAAACTTAGCTCGCGTGTTGTTGAAGCCATTTGGACAAGACCCAAAGTTTGTGATGCTCGGCTTAATGTTGATCACTGGTATCTTTTCGATGTTTATGTCTAATACGGCAACAACAGCAATGATGCTCTCTATTTTAACGCCGGTACTGGCTGTGTTTGGTCCGAAAGACCCCGGTCGTATAGCGTTTGCGCTTTGTATCCCTGTTGCCGCTAACATCGGTGGCATTGGTACCCCGATCGGTACCCCGCCGAACGCTATCGCCCTTAAATATTTAGTTGGCGATAACCTCATTACGTTCGGCGAATGGATGGCATTTGGTGTGCCGTTTGTCGTTATTATGATGGCGTTAGCGTGGTTTTTAATAGGCTTTATGTACAAAGCTGACCAAAAGAAAATCGAGTTAAGCATCAAAGGTAAATTCCTTAAAACACCCAAAGCCATTGCGGTATACGTCACTTTTGCGCTGACCATCATTCTTTGGTTAATGGGCTCAAGCCATGGCATGAACTCTTATACCGTCGCTCTGATTCCTGTCGCTGTGTTCTCACTCACAGGGATCATCAATAAAGAAGATCTGAAAAAGATTTCTTGGGACGTACTGTGGCTTGTATCTGGTGGTATTGCGCTTGGTTTAGCTCTCGATAAAACTGGCTTAGCAAGGCTCGTGGTACACAGCATTCCGTTTGATGCTTACTCACCATATGTGGTGTTGTTCGGAGCGGCGTTCTTGTGTTTGGTAATGGCAAACTTTATGTCTCATACCGCAACGGCTAACTTGTTAATGCCAATTATGGCTGCATTAGGTTCGTCTATGGCTTCACTCACGCCACTAGGCGGTGAGTTAACGTTAATTCTGGTTGTGACTTTTGCCGCTTCATTAGGTATGTCGCTGCCAATCAGTACGCCACCGAATGCGTTGGCTCATGCCACGGGTCATGTGCAAAGTAATCAAATGGCCAGAATCGGTATTATTTTGGGTGTGGTTGGTGTGCTACTGAGTTTTGTTATGGTGTGGGTGCTACATTCAATTGGTCACATAGGATAACGATACGTGTATCAACAAAAGCTAGAAGCACTTATCGATCGTTATTTTAATCAGACAGAGCGTCGGGTGACGTGCCGTGCCGGTAACACAATTATTGAACAATCAGCGTTAAACACTCGTTTATATTATGTGTTTAGTGGAGAACTGGAAGGGTTTTATTCCGAAGCGAATACACCGCAAGTGCGAGTATTTAGCGCGGGTAGTGGGGCTTTTATAGGCGTTCATAGCTTCTTTTCAGGTAATTGGACAGCATCTTCAACGGTTGTTGCTAAAACCGATGTTGAGTTAGCGTGGATCGATAAAGACACGCCTGCAGAAGATGAACGTAACTTTGGCCCTCTTACCGCACAGTTCACACCTGTGATTGTCAATGAGTTGTCGCGTCGTCAACGCCGTGCAACACAAGAAGCGATAGCGAAACAAAAAGCGCTAGAGAAGTTACATACTGCTGAGCAAATGACAACCTTGGGTCAATTGGCTGCAGGGATTGCCCATGAGCTTAACAACGCTATTGGTGTAGTAAATAGTAAATCTGGCCGACTTGAAACGGTCATCATGGATCTACTTGAAGAAGTGCATCCAGAAGCCAGTCAATTTTTCGATTTTGGGTTAATGCATGGTCAGAAAACGTCGTCGTCAGAAGCGCGAACACGTGGGCGACAATTTGAAAAAAAGTATGGTTTAGACAAGAACATTGCTCGCTCTCTTGCAAAGGCGATTCCAATTGACGCTTCATATGCAACAGACGTTATTTCAAAACATTGGCTGAAAAACCCAGAAGAAGCGATTCGTTTTTGGCAGATGGGCTGTGACTTACATGATTTACGTTTGGCATCTAGACACACCGTTGGCATCGTAAAATCGGTTAAACAACTTGGCAGAGTTGATATTGACACCGAAGAAGCGGTTGATATTAACGACTCCATTAACCATGCCTTATCGTTGTTACAAAGTGAGTTACGTAGAGTCTCTGTGCGATTGAGCCCTGCAGATTTGCCGACTTTTAAAGGCTCGAAAACAGAGCTCGTTCAGATTTGGGTCAACATTGTAAAGAATGCTTGTGATGCAATGTCGAATTCAGACGATGCCGCAATAGAAATTCAAACCAGATTAAGTAAGAAAAGAATATTAGTTACGATCACGAATAACGGCCCTGAGATAGACGAGGTGACTCGTAGAAAGGTATTTCAGCCCAACTTCACCACTAAAAAAGGTGGTTTATCGTTTGGATTGGGCTTGGGTTTATCAATAGTTAAGCGGATTGTGGCGGGTTATGGCGGAAGTATCATTGTGAAAAGTGATGCTTCTAAAACTGTATTTAGAATCAAGTTACCAATAGAGGGTGAACATGGAGAAGCTTAATTTAATCTGTGTCGATGACCAGAGAGAAGTACTGAGCGCAGTGGTACAAGATTTAGAGCCGCTGGCGGGTTGGCTGAATATTGAAGATTGTGAATCAGCGCAAGAAGTGCTTGATCTCATTGATGAACTTGACGCAGAAGGCGAACACATTACCGTCATCGTGTCTGATCATGTAATGCCAGGGAAAACGGGTGTGGAGTTACTCACTGAAGTGTTCCATGACAGCCGCTTTCCGAATACAAAGAAAATTCTTCTTACGGGGCAGGCTACTCATACTGATACCATTAATGCGATTAATGCAGCAGGCATCGACCGTTACTTTGAGAAGCCGTGGCAAGCAAGCACGTTAGTTGAGTGCATTCGTACTCTTGTCACTGAGTACATATTTGATCAAGGGCTTGATTACACGGACTATCAGAATGAGCTTGACCAGCAGGTTGTGTTGAGACGCTTGCGTTAGTCACTTATGTTAGCGACTTACATGAGTCACTAATGTCAGTCGCTTGAAATTATATGCACCGAAGGACGCTTTCTGAAGGATCTTGTCTGTGAAAGACGTAATCTTTCGGTGCATATATTACCTATCTCTTTTAGTAGTTTAGGTTTTAGTACTCAGTTATTAACACACTGGTTGCTGGCTTAAGTCTAAAACTCATACGCAACGCCAACCAAAATTGAAGTTAATGCATAGTCTTTATACACCCAATTAGTGCCGTGCCTGCCTCCAAGTAACGCAAGCAGATGCATTGTGTTTTCTTCACGAACGATTCCCTGAACATGCAGCAGATCTAAAATGTGTCGCAGAGTACTAGTGTCGTATGTTAGAACTGTAAATTTAATTAGGACGTTGCAGCTAACTTATGCGTCGTTATCAGTCTAGGAAGTAAAATGAAAAAATTGGTTTTGGCTTTGTTGTTATTGGTTTCGACCAGTGCAATGGCATCTAAAGACGTACCGGAAATGTCGATTAAAAACGGCTATGTTGAACCGTTCCAAATGTTCGATAACGTTTATTACGTTGGTGATAGATGGGTGTCGTCTTATGCGGTAGAGACTGCAAAGGGATTAGTTCTGATTGATACACTCGATTTCCCTTATTCGATGTGGATACCCATCAATCTAAAAAAGCTTGGGTTGCAAGATAAGGCCATCACTCATATTTTGGTGACTCACGGCCATTCTGATCATGCTGGTGGAGCGCAATTTCTCCAGTCTGAATATGGTTCAAAGGTCGTGATGACACAAAAGGGTTATGAGTTAGCCGTAGCTCAAGCTAACAAAAGCAGTGGTAAGAATACGTTTTTACCGCCCAAGGTAGACTTCTTTGTGCAAGATAGTAGTAGTCTTATTGTCGGTGCGGACGAGTTTAAGTTCTACCTTACGCCCGGCCACACAGAAGGGGATTATTCAATAGATCTTATGGTGAAAGACAACGGCACATCACATCGCGCATTTGTAGTTGGCGGTCACAGTATTAATGCACGAGATCCAAAGCTAGCGAAGCAGTTCTTCGAAAGTATGGACAGAGTGAGAGAGATCGCTTTGCAGCCACCTGTGGTGAGCGTGAATTTGTCTAACCATCCCCATAAGAATCATCTATTCGCTAATCGTGAGAAACGAAATGCCGATGGTTCGAACAATCCGTTCATTAGCGAAAGTAACTTCTTTAGCTTTTTAGACCAGCAAGAAGCCCTAGCGAAAGAAAAACTCAGTGAAGCACAACAGCGGAATAAATCGGAAAGTTCACAGTAGACGCTCGCTTAAGTATAGATACGGCCAACGCGAGCAATTCGCAGTTTATGCTTGATAGGCAATGAAGAAGTAGCGACTAACTTATGTGACTTCTTAATCGCAGCAGCCAATGAAACGGGTTCTATCTTTGATAAAACAGTGCAATATTGGCGTAATGCGTTAATTGTTTAGAAGTCCGCAATAGCCAGTGGGTTAACACACTGTATGAAAGGGAAGGAGACTCAGGATGAGTGCAGTTTTTAAAGGTTCGTGTTTGTGTGGCAGTGTTCGTTTTTCTGTTGATGGATTCAGCGAAAAAGCAGCAAACTGCCATTGTTCAATGTGCCGAAAATTTCATGGTGCCGCTTTCGGGACGTTAGTTGGCGTACAAGGCTTTAGCTGGCTTTCTGGTAAAGAACGACTCAAAGAGTTTGTCGCATCAAACGGCACAACACGAACATTCTGCTCCAACTGTGGTTCAAGTTTAGGCTTCAGAGTACAAGGTGAACCTTTAGAAAATATCGAACTAGCGATATCGACATTCGACGTGGATATTCCAGTCAAAATCGATGCTCAGATCTACACCAACTACAAAGCGAACTGGTGTGAATTGCAGCCAGACTTACCAACGCATTCAGAAGGACGAGCAAGCTAGTCGAGCTTTCAGTTTTTTGAATTACAAATACTGACGGCACAGTGACTATGGTTAACGTGCGTGGTGTTGCCCAACTCTTAACACCCGTTGACTTCTCTACCCAATTTTATTGAGGCAGCTCGAAAAGATCGGGTTTTCACACAATCCTATATTGGCACCTATCCATACTAAATCCAGGAGGAAAGTATGAGATGGTTAATAATTAAAAATGCATTAATTACGCTGACTATAGGGTTTGTAATTGTATGGCTAAGTTCTCGAGGAGACTATCTAGCCACAGCATCCGTTTACCCGACCGACTTTGTGTTCTTATGGTTGGGCGTTGTTTTAGCTGGCTTCGCATCGATTTATACAATAGATGACCTTCAGCGAGGTTCATGGCATAAGTCTGCTGTGATTTATGCATTTTATTATTATGGTGCATTCGGTCTTTTTGCCGACGGCCACGTTGCGGGTTGGGCTCATAGCAATGGTTACATTGAGAAATTGTTTATGTCTGGCTTTATAATTTTGGTGTCATTATTTTCAATAGTCGTGCCGTTAATCGTGTTCACGATATCTGTTATACAGGCACATCTCCTTTCTATCGCAGTTGAAAATAGGCAGCTATAAATAAGCCAATTATCTATATGTACGAGTTCTCAAATAGATGTGTTAATTAGTTAAATAAGATGCGAAGGTAAGTCTAAATATTCATCAATTTGTACATGGAGGTACAATGAACATCGGTATCTATATTTACGATCAAGCAGAAGTTCTCGACTTCTCTGGCCCATTTGAAGTCTTTAGTACGGCAAAGCGTTTAGGTGCTGAAGATCTAAATGTATTCAGGTTTCTGAGCACTCCGATCCAGTTGTAGCCCGTGGTGGGTTTAAAGTTTTGGCTGACTACTCACTACAAAATCATCCGGAGATAGATTTGTTAATGGTAGTTGGCGGTGTGCATACTGAAGAGATGAACAAGTCGAATGTACTGGATTGGTTGGTATCTGTTGAGCCAAATGCTGAACTAGTTGTGTCAGTTTGTACTGGCGTGTTTCTATTGGCTAAAGCTGGTTTACTCAAGGGGCTCACTGTCACTACCCATTGGGAAGATATTTCCGACTTAGCATTACAGTTCCCTGATTTAAATGTGACTGCCGATCAGCGCTGGGTGACATCAGGTAAATTCACAACTTCAGGTGGTATTTCTGCTGGTATAGATATGAGCTTACATCTGATATCCGAGCGCTATGGTTTAGAATTTGCCAAGGTAGTTGCTCGGCAAATGGAGTACAACTGGTAGGAATACGCAAAACTAATACTCCAAAGATAACTCAACATATTTGGCAATTTTCTATGTATTGGTTTTAGAGTTTAGTGCACCAATTTAAAAGGACATTACATGGAAATCAGAGTAGGGGCATTACCTGATATTGCAGGCATCACCGATATCTTCAACTTTTATATTGAATATACCAATGCGCGCTTTGAAGAAGAGCAGTTGTCGTTGGAAAATCGCCAGCAGTGGTTTTCTCAATTTTCGAGCCAAAGCAAATATCAACTGTATGTTGCGACAGAAGGTGATGCGTTATTAGGCTTCGCGTGTTCTCAGCAATACAGGGCTATGTCGGCATTTGAAGATACCGCAGAGGTCACTATTTATCTTGCGGCAGAAGCTCAAGGTAAAGGTTTAGGATCTAAGCTTTATTCTCAGCTATTTGCATCGATTAGTGATTATGGTGTTCACCGCGTACTCTCAGGTGTTGCTTTACCTAATGAGGCTTCAATAGCACTTCATAAAAGTTTTGGATTTCGAGAAGTTGGAGTGTTCAATGAATATGCGAAGAAAAACGATCAATACATCAGTTCAATGTGGTTAGAGAAGGCGTTAAACAAGGAACCAGATTGATTAGGATGGTTCAAACACGATGCAATACTCTTGGTACTTAAATTACGTATTGCTCAATGTTTGATTTAGAAACAAAGGACACAATATGGAAGTAAGGTTGGTCAAAGGTTCAGATCCTAAGTTCGCTGAATCGATCACTAAAACGAATATGGCGAGTTACTACCAAACTCGTGGCATCGCTTGGGGTCATAGTCAGTTTTTACGTAACTGGGATGAACTGGATAACTATGAAATTTATGTAGGGGATAGCCGTATTGGTGTTATCCGCTTCAGTTACACCAGTGATACAACGTTTCTTCGGGACTTGCAGATATTAGCTGAATATCAAGGTAGAGGCTTTGGCTCTAAGTGTCTCGATTATGCGAACAATCAATCATCGGCTCAGTTAGTGTTGCGAGTGTTCAGTGAGAACCCCGCCATTAAGCTTTATCAATCAAAAGGTTTTACTCAGTTGTCTGAAGTGAAAGGGCTTGTTGAAATGGAGCTGCTTTTAGGATCATCATTGAGAGGGTGTCATGGATAACCGTATCCGATTAAATTTTGTTAAATTTACACTGCTTGAGTTCGTACTTGCTGCGTTCTTATTAGTGTCTATTTATTTGCTATTTGGTGATAACCCTCAATCACTACCTACTATTGGGTTGATGTTCAGTGCTGTTGCGGTATTAAAAGTCGTCACGTTATGGTGGCAGTTCCGCAATCGCTCTTTTGAAATATCGAACAACCATGTTTGTTTCGATGGTCACGCTTGCGATATCAAGTTACAGGGAAATATTCTTCCTTTTGGGATCGGGTCAGTTATCAAGCTTTCCTACACGAAAGGTGCGATGCAAAAACGCAATATTTACCTTCCGAAAGGAGCCATGAACAAAGAAGAATGGAACCGTATGTTAGCGTGTCGAACATAGTTCCACTGCTTTCGTTTGTGTTGTGCGTCAGTTTGTATTTCGGATTTGGTTCGTGTGCTAGTATCGCTTTTTTTGCATCGAGCTAATCTATGACTAACGATCATTTCAAAGGCAAATATGAGGTTGAGCTGAAGTACCGACTTAGCTCTAAGTCTGAGTTCTTGAAAACGTTGAACCTAATTGCTCATGAAGTAATGCTGCAAGACAATCAAGAATGTGATTGGTATTTTGATAGCCCTGATAGAAGCTTACAAGCTCAGAACAAAAGCTTGTGTATTCGCACTATGGAGCCGTCGGGCATCAAACTATGGATCGTAAAAGGCCCTGAGTCTGATCGATGTGAAGCGACAAACATCACCAATGCGTCGAATGCTAAGAGTATGCTAGAGAACTTGGGATACGAAGTGACTCTTAAAGCGCAGAAAACTCGCAGTATTTACTTTGTTGGAGAGTTCCATATCACGGTCGATTCTCTTGCGGGTATCGGCGATTTTGCTGAGTTTGCTATCATGACGGACGATGAGTCTAAGTTGTCTGTGTATAAAAGTGAGCTTGAGTTGTTAGCCAGTAAGTTCGGGTTGACTCAATCGGCACTACAAACTCAGTCTTATAAACAGATGTTCGAGAAAATGAACGCATAGTACAGCGCTTAAGCGTCAGGGAGACTTATGGACACCATTATCAAACAAGCAATCGAACTGCGAAAAGAAGAGAAGTATCAAGAGTCGCGTGACTTACTGGCAACGTTACTCACTGATGAAAACTATGCGGCGAAAGCTCATTTGCAGATTGCGTGGTCTTACGACAACCAAGGCAAAGAGCAACAGGCGATTGATCACTATGTGCTGTCTCTGTCTGGCGTGCTTTCTTCAGTAGAGCGTTTTGATGCGCTGTTCGGTTTGGCGAGTACTTATCGAAGCCTTGGCCTTTATGCAGAGGCTTTAGGCTATTTCGAACAGACTATGGTTGAGTATCCTGACTCGATAGAAGTGAAACCTTTCTACGCAATGTGTTTGTACAATTTAGGTCGCCATAAAGAGGCGACATCGCTGTTACTTGAGCTTTTAGTTTCCACGACGAATAGCGAAGCGATCAAAGAGTACCAACGAGCGATCTCTTTATATGCTCAAGACTTAGATAAAACCTGGTAACAGCCGCGTATAAAGCTCATCTGTTTGCTTAAACACGATGAGCTTAGCCTAGTGTTGCCTTCTTAGGACGAAACTTTCTGCCGTCCATGATATTCAAAGACATCAGTGTTAGGTTGGTCGCGCCTGCTATCAGTTCTAAAACCTGAACGCCATAAAACACTGAGTCGAACTCTCCTAAACTTGCCCACTGATTTAAAAAGTAAGCGGCCGGAATCAAAATAACGATCCCGTTGAACGCGATAATTGGCATGCGTTTACTCTTACGCTCAACTATTTTCCCTTTTCGTTGTTTTGCCATAGCTGCGCCGGTCGCACCAGTGATAGCAATGGCTGGGACAAGAATAAACAAGCCCGGAAAAACGATCATCGACTTGACCAGCTTCACTGATTCCAAAGTACCAAACAGTTCTACAAGCAATGTGCTGGTAAAGAATGTTGCGACACACAGTGTTGCTGTTAATGCCGCTGTTTTGTGGATTATTGGTTTCATATCATTTGTGCCTTTAATTTGGTAACATGTTGTCAATTTGGTTTAAGTCTAATTTAATGACAGCATGTTGTCAAAGTGAGTGTTATGGATACGAATGGAGAAGTTTTCACAAAGATCGCACTAGAGATCTTTAAGGTCAGTGGTCTATTGAATGCTGAGGGTGACAAATTAACCGAAGAGTTAGGGTTAAGCAGTGCCAGATGGAAGGTGATGGGTGCGATCGAAAAGTCCGATGATCTGGTCACGGTTTCTCAAATTGCTCGTATTATGGGGCAAAGCAGACAAGCGACTCAGCGTGTTACCGACATCATGGTGAAAGATGGCCTGCTAACTTGGCTTGATAACCCGAATCACAAAAAAGCAAAGTTGGTTAACATGACTGAAAAGGGCAAGGAAGCGTATTCGCTGTTAGATAAAAAACAGGAAGTATGGGCGGAAAGTGGCGCTGAAGGCATTGAAAGAGACGAGCTTGATAAGGCGCTAATCACTCTGAAGAAGATGGCTACTTTCTTAGATAAATGAATAGATAAATAGATAGATAAATAGATAAATAGATAAATAGAGAGTGGAAGTTGAGAAGAGTACGGAAGCCTAAGCATCGATGTGATACTTAGGCTTCAGGGGATAGCTTTTGTTCTTAAGGAAAGCGTTACGCTGAAAGTTCTTTACGAACGATCTCTGCTCCTGCACTGAGCGCATTAAGCTTCGCTGAGGCAATTTCGCGAGGCAGGGGAGCCATGCCACAGTTGGTGCAAGGGTAGAGCTTGTCTGCATCAACGTACTTAAGTGTTTCTCGTAGAGTGTTAGCCACTTCTTCTGGTGTTTCAATTGAATCGGTAGCAACATCGATCGCACCGACCATCACTTTCTTGCCTCGCACTAGTTCAAGTAGCTCAAGAGGTACATGAGAGTTGTGACACTCTAAAGAGATAATATCGATATTCGATTGCTGCAGCTTAGGAAATACTTCTTCGTATTGGCGCCACTCGGTGCCTAACGTTTTTTTCCAATCCGTATTCGCTTTAATGCCGTAGCCATAACAAATATGCACTGCTGTTTCACACTTAAGCCCTTCAATGGCTCTTTCCAAACAAGCGATGCCCCATTCGTTCACTTCATCAAAAAACACGTTAAACGCAGGTTCATCGAACTGAATAATATCAACACCTGCTGCTTCTAACTCTTTCGCTTCTTCGTTGAGGATCTTCGCAAATTCCCACGCGAGCTTTTCACGGCTTTGGTAATGCGCATCGTAAAGTGTATCAATCATGGTCATAGGCCCCGGCAGGGCCCATTTAATCGGTTGATCAGTTTGCTGGCGTAAGAATTTAGCATCTTCGACAAACACGGATTTCTGACGAGAAACAGGGCCAACGACTGTAGGGACACTTGCATCGTAACGGTCGCGGATTTTAACGGTTTCACGCTTTTCAAAATCAACGCCATTCAAGTGTTCAATGAAGGTCGTTACAAAGTGCTGACGTGTTTGCTCACCGTCACTCACAATATCAATGCCTGCTTGCTGCTGCTCGTGCAGAGAGACACGCAGCGCATCTTGTTTGCCATCTGTGAGTTCATCGCCTTGAAGTTTCCATGGCGACCAAAGCGTCTCTGGTTTTGCAAGCCAAGACGGTTTCGGCAAGCTGCCCGCTGTTGAAGTCGGTAATAGTGTTTTCATAATAATACTGCCTATCCTTGGGTGGTTTGAGAGCGCAATAGACGATTAAAGTGCGTAATTTGCCGACCAGTTCTCTAGAACTGATTGGTACGGCTTAATGAATTTCTCTTCTGCGAATTTACCTTGTTCAACCGCTAGCTGGCTTCGCTCTTCACGGTCATACACAATTTGAGTCAGCGAGTGATCCAAGTTTTTCAAGTTTGGTTGGTAACAGTTGCCCGCAACCGCGTTCGCGTTGTAAATCTCAGGTCGGTAGATTTTCTGGAACGTACCCATTGTGCTGATGGTGCTGATAAGCTCTAGGTTCGAGTAGTCGTTCAGTAGATCACCAAAGAAATAGAAAGCCAAAGGTGCAACACTGTTTGGCGGCATGAAATAACGAACCTGTAAGCCCATCTTCTTGAAATATTGCTCAGTTAAAGAAGACTCATTCGGTTGGTATTCAAAACCTAATACTGGGTGTTGGTTTTCAGTGCGGTAATAGGTTTTATTATCTGACACGCTTAAGCAAATAACAGGTGGCTTATTAAAGTTCTTTTTGTAAGCGTCAGAGTTAACGAAATATTTAAAAAGCTTGCCGTGTAAATCACCAAAATCTTCTGGAATGCTGAATTTATCTTGGCCTTTATTATGATCCAATAGACGTACGCTAAAGTCATAATCTCGAACATAAGAAGAGAAGTTATTTCCGATAATGCCTTCAATACGCTCGTTGGTTTTACGGTCCAGAATATTGGTTTTCAGCACTTCAATTGAAGGGAATGCTTCGCCGTTGCTTTCAATATCCATATCAACAGAAATGATTTCAAGCTCAACAGAGTAACGGTCGCCCTTAGGGTTGTCCCAGTGTGCTAACGCGTTGAAACTGTTATCGATCATTTGTAGCGCATTACGCAAGTTCGCTTGACGACTGTCACCGCGAGCCAGGTTAGCAAAGTTGGTTGTGATACGCGTGCTGTCTGCAGGCTGGTAGTTTTCGTCGAGGCTAATGCTCTTAATCGTAAAATTAAATTCTTTATTCATGCTGATTTGGTATCCCAATTTGTTTTCTGATTCTCTCGGTCTTTAGTATTAAAACGGCTTTTATTTTTTGCTTGTGACCGGATTAAGAATCGAAGGCTATGCTGTCTGACATTAATGCTTAGCAGAATTAATGTCGTATAAAGTTAATCGCTTAAGGTTTTTATACGTTGATAGGTTGACCATTAACAATGGTATTACTTCACATTGAACATGAGGAATATTCATGATCTATTCTGTTTGAATATTTAAGCCGGTGTCAGTTATATTAATTAGCTTGATGGAAATATAACCACATTATTAGTGTGTTATTTAAGACGATTAATTTAATTAAGAGATGGATGAAATGAGTGAATTGCTGTTGTTGATTTTATACTGTGCATTATTAGGCAGTGGTGTTGGTTTTCTTGCCGGGCTTTTGGGGATTGGCGGAGGGCTGATCATTGTTCCGGTGCTAAGCAGCATTTTACTTCACTTAGAGATTCTACCTGCGGATCAAGTGGTTGTTGCGGCCATCGCTACTTCGTTGGCATCGATACTGTTCACCTCAACTTCTTCTGCACTTGCTCACCACAAGAATGGAAACGTGCCTTGGGATCTGGCGCCTTGGATCATGCTCGGTGTTGCTCTAGGTGCACTGGTTAGTGGCTTTATGGCGGCTCTGTTGCCGGAAAAAGTCGTTCGTATTGTGTTCGCCGTGAGTGTGGTTCTTATTGCGATCAAGATGTTCTTAAGCAGTAAAAATGATGCACCTAAGGAACGAAAACTGCCAAACAAGGGCGTGCTAACGGTGCTGACAACCATTACGGGTGGCTTGTCTGCCATGATAGGCATTGGTGGTGGTGCATTGCTGGTTCCGCTATTAACGTTCTTCTCTGTCGATATGAAAAAGGCAATTGGCTGCGCCTCAGCTTGTGGCATTGTGATCGCGTTGTTTGGCTCGATAGGTTACATCAGCTCAGGCAGCAGCCACTTTGCTCTATCAGACGGCTTTGCTGGCTTTGTTTATCTGCCTGCGCTGCTGGGTATTGTGTGCACGTCTTGGTTTACGGCTCCTTTAGGCGCAAAAGCGACCAACCATTTACCGGTTCCAACGATTAAGAAAATCTTCTCAGTACTGTTGGTTGTTATCGCGGCAAGCATGGTGGCGCGTTAATTAAAGATCGTTCAGTGTGAATATATAAAACAAAAACGAATAAATTGATCAACCACCAATAATTAGAAAGGGGCAGTTTCATAACTGCTCTTTTTTTGTTTATCGGTCTATGCTTATACAGCTATGTACATGAGTATATTGATAAAACCGTTTAGTTATGAACAATTCACTGCTATAGCTAAATGTATCTTGTTTGATTCAACGGAATGCTATCAATGAGTGGTTTATGGATCCTTTAACGCAGGGCGTGTTAGGCGCTTCTTTGTCACAATCGGCAAGCAAAAAACAGCATTTGGTTGTTGCTGGGGTATTAGGGCTGCTCTCCGGGTTGGCTCCAGATTTAGATGCACTGATTAAGTCTCAAAGTGACCCTTTGTTGGCTTTGGAGTTTCATCGACAATTTACCCATTCACTCTTCTTTATCCCCATTGGCAGTTTGATCTGTGCCTTGGTTCTGCATCACCTGATTGCAAAAAGACGTGGGCTTACTTTCAAACAAAGTTGGCTGTTTTGCGCTCTGGGTTATGGCACTCATGCACTGTTAGACGCTTGTACCACTTATGGCACGCAGTTACTTTGGCCTTTCACCAACGCGCGTTTTGCTTGGAATACCATATCAATCATCGACCCTGTTTATACGCTTCCCATCTTAATTTTACTTGTGTTTACAACGTTGAAACGAGCGCCTTGGCTGGCGCGTGTCGCATTTGCTTGGGCTCTAATCTATCCAACATTAGGGATGATTCAGCGAGACAGGGCAGAGGCGGTTGGGTGGCAATTAGCGGAAGAAAGACAACACACGCCGATTCGATTAGAGGCAAAACCGAGCTTCGCTAATATCTTGGTTTGGAAAGTGGTGTACGAAACAGAGGCTCATTATCATGTAGACGCAGTGCGGGTTGGTTCATCGGTAAGCACGTATCCCGGAGAGTCGATCGTTAAGCTGAACGTTGGCAGGGATTTACCTTGGCTTGACCCTGACTCTCAACAAGCCAAAGACATTGAGCGCTTCCGCTGGTTTTCAAATGGTTATATTGCTCAGGACCCAACAGACGAGCTGCGTATTATCGATGTCCGATATTCAATTGTACCGAATCAAATGAAAGCACTTTGGAGCATCAAGCTATCAAAAGCAGTTGATGCAAACACGCATGTAAGATATGAAACTCATAGAGACAACACACCTGAGTCGAGACAGATCTTCTTCGATATGCTTACTGGCGATAAATGAGCTAGTTTTAAACAGTAAAAAGGCTGAGTCAGATAATCTGCTCAGCCTTTTTTATTCGTCTATTACCTAGTTTTCTTTGTTCGAAAACTCTTTAATAAAACATTAAAGGTAACGGCTTCTTAGGTGGTCTTTGAAGTATTGCGCATTCAAGGTTTCACCGGTTGCGCCTTTCACCAAGTCATCGGTGTTAAGCAGGCTGCCTTTACTCCAAATATTCGATTCTAACCAAGTGAAGATAGGTGATAGGTCGCCACTTTCAATCACAGCGTTCACATCCACTGTTTTCTTCATTGAAGCCATGAACTGAGCCGCGTACATCGCCCCTAGTGTGTAAGATGGGAAGTAACCGAATGCGCCGTCCGTCCAGTGAATATCCTGCATACAGCCGTTAGTGAAATTACCTTGAGTGCTTAATCCAAGGTATGACTGCATCTTAGTATTCCATAGTTCTGGCACATCGGTGTGTTTGATCTTACCGTTGATCAAGTCACGTTCAATTTCGTAGCGCAAGATAACGTGTGCAGGGTAGGTCAGCTCATCGGCGTCGACACGGATGAAGTCTTTCTTCACGCGCGTGTAGATCTTCTGGAAGTTCTCTTTCTCAAATTCTGAGCCTGAGAATTGCTGACCAGCTAAGTTTGCTAAGTGCCCGATGAACGGGTCGCTGCGGCCAACTTGCATCTCGAAGAACAAAGATTGAGACTCATGGATACCCATCGAACGAGCTTCGCCCGCCGGTTGACCTGCTAGATGTTTTGGTAAGCCTTGCTCATAACGCGCGTGCCCTGTTTCATGCACTATACCCATTAAGCTTTGAACGAACTCCGCTTCGTCGTATCGGGTTGTGATACGCACGTCTGAAGGCACGCCGCCACAGAATGGGTGAACACTTTCATCCAATCGGCCGTGTTCAAAATCGAACTGAAGCAGCTTCATGACTTCTAAACCAAGTGCTTTCTGTTTCTCGGTCGAATAGATGCCAGATGGCGCATTAAATTGCTCGCTCGACTGCTTTTCGATCACTTCATCAATCAAGCCTGGAAGCCAAGTTTTAACGTCTGCAAACAAGACATCAAGTGAAGCAGAGCTGGTGCCTGGTTCATAGATATCAAGCATGGCATCATAAGGTGTTAGGTTCGCCGCATCGGCGCGGATCTGCGCTTCTTCACGAGACAGTTCAACCACTTCACGCCAGTTCTTTTCGAATCCAACCCAGTCGTTGTTACCACGTTGGCTACGCCATGCATGTTCACACTTTGAACCTGCTAGAGATTTCGCTTCCACCAATTTTTCTGGAAGTAGGTTAGCTTGTTGCCATTGGCGTTTAATTTCACGCAGAGATGATTGTTGTTCGTTGCTCAGCGCTTCGTTTTCAGCGTCTGTAATCCAATCTCCAAGTTGTGGTTGCGTCATCAACCCGTGAATATGAACCGAAAGCTCGGCCATCGCTTCACTACGCGCTTGGTTACCACCGGCAGGCATCATTGAAGCTTGGTCCCAACCACAAATAGAGGCTAGATGTTGAAAGCGTGAACATTTTTGAGAGTGCTCGACTAGTTTTTTGAATGCGCTCATTTGACTACTCTTAATTTGGTTTCTTTAAATGATCCTTAGGACAGCGTCAGCGTTAAGGTTCATCTCTCATGTACTTTGATTATGGCTCACTTTTAAAAGACGCTGACCTTCGGAGTTGAAGATATAGCGATAAAAGCATGAGGCAGTACGATGCCTAGAATTTACTATTTCTTAACAAATCAAACTGTTCCATTGTGCACAAAATCAGTGACTTGTATAGCCGACGGCAATTGTTGCTTGCGAATTGTTCAGATACACGGTATTGATGATAGATCGCTGAACAACAATGACAATAATATGGATATTTTGAACTTTGAGGCATTTCTAATTGCCATCACTATTTTAACGCTAACGCCGGGCTTAGATACAGCTTTGGTGATTCGCAACACGAGCCGCTCGGGTTTATCTGACGGTGTTATGACGAGCTTTGGTATTTGTAGCGGCCTTTATGTACACGCCTTTTTCTCTGCTGTGGGTATTTCTGCAATTCTTGCCCAGTCTGCTGAACTCTTTCAAGCCGTTAAGATGGTAGGTGCAGTTTACCTCATCTGGCTTGGCTTAAGCAGTTTGCGAGCGTTGATGAAAAACGGTGGCGGTTTAAAGGTTGGTGAACAAGCTCAGCAAGCATACAGTGCAAAGCGTTCTTTGCGTGAAGGCTTCTTGTCTAACGTTCTTAACCCCAAAACAGCGGTTTTCTATTTGGCCTTTTTACCTCAATTTGTAAACCCTGAAGGTTCGCCTTTATTACAATCTATGTTGATGGCTTCGGTCCACTTTATGATTGCGATGGTGTGGCAATGCGGCTTGGCTGGGGCACTTAACTCAGCTAAAAACTTGCTCAAGAACGCGAGTTTCATGAAATGGATGGAAGGTGTGACGGGGATGGTGCTGGTGGGGCTGGGTGTTAAGCTTCTGATGGAAGAGCCAGTATAACCTGAACCGTTTTGGGTATAGGTTATTGAGAGTCGTCCTAAAGGCTCTACACAATTGAATTAAAAAGAAGAAAGCCCACGTCAGGTTTGTATATAAACACTGCCGTGGGCTTTTTGTTGTGTGCCATTTGGTCGCATAGATTAGTTAATAACCATCTGAATCATGGTCGCGACTTGGTTATTCAACAACGCTAATGTTCATCTCAGCACCTTCAAAACCTAAGTCACTCAACTCATCTGCATTAAAGTTGGTGGTAACTTCGATATCGCCAATGTGCTCAGTGGTTTCGTTGACTGAATCAACACTTCTTTTGCTGCGTAAACTGTTAGTAATTGGTGTTGCTTGGCCAATCTCAATGGTGCCTGCAAATTGAGATTCAGCGTTGAAATCACCGGATACGTAGGAGTGGAATGGGCGTAAGCTTCCTCCAGTCGCGTACTGCATGCTTGATAAACCGGCTTCTTTGATCGCCCAGCCCCAGTCCCACCATTTCGTTTCGCCTGGAATGTATCTGTGATCCCATTGGTAACGAATATCGGCTGATTCATTGCTGCTGCGGCCCATAGTGAAGGTGTGAGCTTTGTACGGGCGGTTGTCTGGATGGGTGTGCCATGCGTTACCACCCCAACGTAGGAAGCCGTTAAATTCAACATCGTAACTGATGTCGGCGTTGAATCGGTACGGATAAGAAATGGTTGAACGATATAGCTCAACTCGAATCGGAAGCTCTGAATTCGCTGGAACCATAGGACGAGCTTGTAGTGTGACTTGCTCGCTCGTAGAGTTACCATTGGTTTCAGCGAAGCTCTGATTCGCTTCTAATTTAATCGTAAGCTTAGTCTCGCCAACCAAAGGCCATTTAAATGTATTCTCTGTTTGAACACTTTCGGAGAACCCATAGCTATTCGTTTTCGACCAATTTGTAGACTCATCGACTTTTAGGTCGACAACGACTTGCTGCGCGATGTCGCTTCTGTTTCTCGCGGTAGCGTAAACTGTTTTAACCAGTTCACGATCGGATTCGATTACATCGCCGTGCCAAAAGTTATTGTCATTAACGGTGTAGGTGAAGTTGTCGACGGTGATCTTAGTCTTTTCGTTACAGCGATAACCATCACAAGAGCCACTGTTGTTACCTTGTATTACCCAAGAGTCACCTGAGCGTTTAATCGTCATGTCCTCACCAACATACTGACTGTTGTTACCGCCAACCCACGCATAACCTAGGTTGTGAGCTAGATAGCTAAGAGGGCGTACAAAATCATTGCGGTTGTTCACTAAGTCATATTCAACGTCTATCTCGCTGCCTTCTGTGACGGCTTTAGCAGAGTAATTTGGTATTTCAGATTGGTCATTGTTCGGATAACAGAACGTCGACCCGCTATTTGATTGTTTAATTTCGCCATGATAACCCGGCCCCATGATTACCCAGTTTCCTTTTAACCCAGTAATCTGCCAAGTGCCCATACGAGCGACCAAAGCACTCTTCTGCTCTTCGGCTTCATAGCGGTCTAAAGGACGATAACCAGAGCGACATACATCTTCACCAAGTTGGTCAAACACTATTTGGTCCGGGTACACCTTTGCGTTTACACCGGTTGATAGAACAGACAACACTGCGGTTGCTAAGAGACTTCTGTTTATACTAATCATTAACAATTCCCTCGTTTGTAATTTTTCTATTTTGATAATGTTTTGTGTGCCGTGTAGTTAACAAGACAAGTTCACTTTTTCATGTTGATAAATAGATAGATACTGAAAAGGCTTGAATTAATTTACCCTTTAAATTCATCGGGTTGTATTGTTGAATGTGTTTATAGGGTGAAAGTGTATGCAACTTAAAGGAAATTATTTGATGGGGCTCAAACCGTTTTTAGAAAAATAGAGTGTTATTATTTGGGCATAAACGTCAAAACGCTTTGATGTTATTTCGTTACGCTTGATGTGAATGGTTAAGTAGAAAGCTAGATATAACCATTCACAATGTTCGTAACTTTAAGGCGGTTATTTAACCATAAGGAGTCTAAATCTAGATTGGATATCTTGATGTGCGACCTTTTTAACATTGAAACACTTTAAGTCAGGATTAAGTCGTCATTGTATTACTGATAGATGAATAAAAATAACCATCCGTTTTCTATGTGTAATATCGACAAGGATCGTCATTTGATAATAAAGTAGCGGTTGCTGGTGGCCAAACTGTTCCTAATTATCGCTTAGCCAGAAGTTGTGTTCGGCCTGTATTACACGTTTTTATTATGGCAAATAAATCATTTGAACTTAAGATATCAATCTTTACCGTTAATGGGTCATTGTTGATTAAAAGATAAGGCGACAATAGGCTGTCATTCATTGTTTTATTTATTTTCTGTACAGAGACTAAGTCGATGGTGCCAGATATAGAAAAGAAAAATGATTGAGAAGGGTTAGCTTTTCCTTTGAATCTCAGGACAATCGGGTTGGGCATGTTGTCGTCCTGGACTGACATAAGATGCAGGACTTCGTTGTTACTTATTTTTGTTAATCCATCGGTACGTAATACATTGTCATCCACTATGAAGTCCACCACGCTATGTTGATAGCGATGCTCTTCTTTTGGTTGGGGCGAAGGGATATTCCATATACCAACTAATAAAGCGAATGCAGAAATGAGTGCAACGAATGGCATCATAGTTGGCCTCTCTCTAAGAATAGCGCCAGCTCGGTGCTGGCTTGATCCAATTGTGTTGACGTGTAAAAGATATTGACAGACTGGCGTGTTGCTTTGTTGAGTACGGAGAGTTCTGAATAGCCGGGCTCTTCGCTAACGTACGCCACACAATCACATTGATACTGATAGAGGATGCTTTCTAGCTCAGGAGTCATCGCCATTTCAGGATCTTGGAAAACTTGTACTTGACCAATCCACTGCTCGTTGAGTCGATTAACAGGGTTGATATCACTGAGGTTTCTCTCATTAACTTTAGCAAAAGCCAATAACGCGGATGCCAGTAGCAAACATCCAGTAGTGAAGTAACACAGTCTATTTCGGTATGAGCCGACTTGATGATAAACAGGTGTTGTCTGTTTAGATTTAGATTCATGGCTACTTGCAAGAGAGAGCGCAATACTGCTTTGACCTTGTGAACAGCGATTACCTAGTGTACTGGTATGACTTAGTGATATGTGGTCGCTCACTGGAGTAAGAGGTGTAGTGGCTCCAATTTGTGGTTGCGATTCGATCAAGACACAACCATCGATAAGGCGGTAACCAACCTTTGGCACAGTCACGATTGGCGTCTCTTTGATACCGAGCTTAACGAATCCTTGGCGAAGCAAGCTGATACATTTCGCTAGTGACGTATCACCAATGAATTCGCTTCCCCATGCGAAACTAATAATATCTTGTTTACGCACAATTTCGGGCGATTTTTTAAGTAATAACTCTAAAACGCGAGTCTCACGATATCCTATTTTAATAGAACGTTCGTCGTTATAAATACGGTTTTTAATTGGGTCAAATCTGATCATATAGCCAACATTTTATTTTTATTATAATTCTCTCAAGAGTGTAGATGACTATAAACTGACTCATATGTGAATTAAAGTCACATATTTTATTATGGTGTCTTTTTGTGTGGTTGGAACAAAATGTTTCTTATTCGTTTATGATAAAAATGACGCTATTTAGACACAATCTGTTAAATATAAGTAACATCTAATTAAGCGTTGGTTTTATTAGTGGCCTTTTTATTAGTCTTTGCATTATTTTAATTAGAACAGTCGCCGAATAAATATCTTATTATATTTGTGGGTATATAGGACAAGTAATAATGTAGTCACTTTAAGTGTTGAATCAATAAAAAAGCCCGCATTTATTGCGGGCTTTGTATTCAATCAATTCAAGTTATGCTTTAACGGCTTCACAATCATTTGAAGAAGTTAAAGGTTTGAAGAATAGCTTTGTTTCTTCGATGACAACGTGGCGTAACAAGATAAGACCGATTAGGTTAGGAATAGCCATTAGGCCGTTCACGATATCTGCCATCAGCCAGATCATGTCGAGCTTTAGGAATGCACCAGAAGCAACCAACGCAATGAAGATGATTTTGTAAGGCAGTACAGCTTTGGTACCTAGTAAGAAAACAACACAGCGCTCACCGTAGTAGTTCCAGCCTAAAATCGTTGTAAACGCAAAGAAGATTAAGCCAATCGAAACTAACATTGGACCTAAAGTATCGGCGTTTAAACCCACAGCGAATGCATGAGTGGTCATCGCTGCACCAGAGAGGTCGGTTTGCCAAGCACCCGTTAAGATTAGCGCCAAGCCTGTCATCGTACAGATGATGATAGTGTCAAAGAAGGTACCTGTCATCGAGATAAGGCCTTGCTTCACACACGAGTCCGTTTTAGCCGCGGCTGCTGCCATAGGCGCGCTACCAAGACCAGATTCGTTCGAGAATACACCACGAGCGATACCTGATTGGATAGCAAGCATGATGCTTGCACCAAAGAAACCACCGGTTGCAGCGGTGTTGGTAAACGCAGAGGTAACCACAAGGGTAATGGCATTCAGTAGTTGGTCGGCATTTGAAACCAGCACGCTCAAACACGCGACGATGTACATAATTGCCATGGTTGGAACCACTTTTCCTGCCACCTTCGCGATAGATTGAATACCACCAAGGGTTACAACTGCCACCAATATCGTAAGAACGACAGCAGACATCTCACGAGAAGCACCGAATGAAATTTGAGTTGCGTCTAAGATAGCGTTGACTTGTGGGAAGGTACCAATACCGAAGCAGGCAACACCTAACGCGAAGACAGCGAACATTACCGCTAAGATTCGTGAGCCGACACCGTATTGCAGGTAGTACATTGGGCCGCCAACCATTTCGCCATTGCTATCGGTTCTGCGGTATTTAACGGCAAGTAGACATTCTGCATATTTGGTCGCCATACCAAATACAGCGGCAAGCCACATCCAGAATAGGGCACCAGGGCCACCAATCTTGATTGCGGTCGCTACACCTACGATATTACCTGTACCAATAGTTGCGGAAAGTGCTGTACACAAAGCGGCGAAACTCGATACGTCACCCGTACCTGATTTCTCTTTGCTGAACACCATTTTTAGTGCGGTTGGGAGATATCTAAACTGGAGTAAGCCTAAGCGAAAAGTAAAGTAGATACCTGTACCCACTAGCAGAATAAGCAGTGGTGGTCCCCAAACGAATTGGTTGATGGTTTGAAGTGTAGCTTGTAGATGGTTCATAGTTTCCCCTTAATAAATTAAAAATTTAAGGAGAAGAGGGAAGGCAGTGCAGATCACAGGGATCGATAGCACTACTTAATACATACGGATTTCTAGATAGAATTCTTTTGTTAATTAAGGCTGTTGCTTTCCACTCCTCTGTCCTTTTGCCTGAGAGTTTCACTTAGCGAATCACTTATAGATAAGTAACGGGCACTAAGCTTGCTCCTTCGGCGACCGCTTGCTACAAAAAAAGTAGTACGGTTCTCTCCAGAGGTTCCTCCAACGACAGTCCTCACTTTTCTGGATTTCTCCAGCACAAAGCGCCTGAAAGATTTACTTCTTCGGCGGGTTTATCTAACTAAATGTTAATATTTAGTTAAAAGCCACTCTCCTGCAGTCTTCATCGGAACAATTACCTAAATAATTAGGTAATCTGTAGGCGTATCCTAGATCATATAAAATGTGATGTCAGCTACAAAATATCTGTTTGCTCAAATGTTGTTCAACTAAATGATCAAACAACGAGTCTCTGACGTAACTTGCTTATTTAAATGGTATAAAATAGAGAAACAAGGAGGAGTTATGACTCGATTAATAGCGATTGTTTTTTTATTGGCTTTGGCATTTGTGCTGTTTCGTTACCGGACAAACGAAAAACTGCAAAAATGGGTAGTGATTGTTATCGTTAGCAGCTTCCTTTTGTATACTGCCAGCCTGATGATTTCGGAGTTAACTCGTTAAATCTGTCTGTGAGCAGATAGGATAAACGTGTTAGCAAAGCTCAAGTGCTTCTGGCTTGGGCAATAGGTTTAGCTGAGCTTAAAGTATCAGTATCAGTATCAGTATCAGTATCAGTATCAGTATCAGTATCAGTATCAGTGACCGTGTAACGTTAAACAAATTTTTGGGAGTACCCGCTAGTGAACCAGCAATCTGGACAAAGCGAACAAGATGAAGTGGTTGTTATTGAAGAACGCGATAAGCGCAGTCAGCTTTATATCGGCATTACTGCGGTTATAGGTTTAGCTCTTGGTGGCTTAATCGGTTCTACAGTGACGGCTTCCAAGTGGGAGTCTACTTATCAGGTACTCGAAACTCGTTATCAAGAACTGCGCGACAGCAAAACCGAATTGATGACGTCTGTTGAAGCTAAGGTGGCAAAAGTCGATACCGAGATCGATGCAAAAGTAGAAGCCGCTCTAGTAAAACAAACAGAAGAGCATCAAAAAGAGCTCCAAGACCTAGCGAAGCAGTCTTCGGTTTTAGAGAAAGCGAACTACTCGTTAGAGCAGCAGCTAAACGAACAGAAGCAAACGTTAGAGCAAACTCAGCAAGACAACCAGAAACTTAATCGTCAGGCTGACATGCAATCGACCTTGTTTGAGCGTTCGCGTGAAGTTTTCCGAAAAGAATTACAGATCTCTCAAGAACTTGAAAAGCTTGAGAAAGAAAAAAATGAACTTGAACAGAACCTTGGTTCTCTAAAGAAAGCGTGCGACGTTTTCTTAGATGGCACATCATGGGATGCTAAATCTGACGCGTGTGAGAAGCAGGATAACGCCAACTCTCGTCTGAGTGATATCAGACAAATGATTGAAGTCCACACCATGGATCTTAAGCAGATCAAAACGCTCACTGAAGAAATGGGTCTATAAGCCACAGGCTTTAATCAACCCAAAGATAGTTTACGGTAAATATTGAAACGCCCACATCACACACGTGATGTGGGCGTTTTGCGTTCTCTCGGGAGCATAGATCCGGCGCTTTCTCATTATTGATTATTTGAGTGTTTTCATTGTTTGCTTAGATATTTGTGACTAGTTACGTATATCCATAATGATATGTTACTTGTTGTCTATTAAATGACTTTGCATACATATTTTCAGATCAGAGTCGCTGCATAATAGTGTTGTTCAGGATGAACACGCAGTCGAATGCTAGCTCGCATTTGGCTGCTTTGAGGACAAGGGATGAAGTGATGCCAGAGTATCTTTGTGAGAACTGCACCATAGCTTATTGTTTCGATGATTGTTGTTCGCCATTAGCGCAAAAAGATATGATCGAAGTAGAAGAATTAGTTCGTCGTTTCGACGTTGAACACGATGATGAAAAGAGTGAAAAGAGTGAAAAGAGTGAAAAGAGTGAGCAAGGCATTGAGGATAGCAACTCGCCTAATCATTCAGGCATAAAAAATCCCCACAAGCAAAGCTAGTAGGGATTTGGATAAGTTGCAGTCCTGTTCTCGCTTTCTCAAGCAAAGGGTCTTACAAAAATTTTTAGAACAGTCTCGTTTATTAGAACTGTATCGTTATGAGACCTAAATTAGTTATTAGATCAACATCATTCCACTAAACGTTATTTGTCGTAAGTTTTGATTTCACCTGATTTCACACGAGCAACAAATGATTGCAGTTCTTTCTTCACAACAGGCATTAGGAAGTACAGGCCAAGAATGTTGAAGATAGACATCGCAAAGATAGCCGCATCAGAGAAGTCGATTACCGCGCCAAACTGAATCGTCGCACCAATAACAACAAACACACAGAACATCACTTTAAAAATCAGTTCCGTTGTTTTGCCTTCACCAAATAGGTAAGTCCAAGCCTTAAGACCGTAGTACGACCAAGAAATCATCGTCGAGAACGCAAACATGATTACCGCGAGAGCAAGTGTGTATTTAAATACTTCTGCCGTTTCAGTAAATGATGCAGCAGTAAGCGTTACACCCGTTAAACCTGTTCCATCATATGGACCTACGTTTAAGCCAGCGATAGTGATGACCAATGCCGTCATTGTACAAATGATTACCGTATCAACGAATGGTTCTAGTAGTGATACAAGACCTTCAGTGATTGGTTCTTTTGTTTTTACTGCTGAGTGAGCAATTGCTGCTGAACCTACACCTGCTTCGTTTGAGAATGTTGCACGTTTTAGACCTTGAATTAGGGCTCCAATGAATCCACCAACCACACCTTCACCGGTAAATGCACCTGTAAAGATTGCACTGAACGCAGGGCCAACTTGATCAAGATTAGAACCGATAACAATCAGAGCCATACCGATATACAGAGCAGCCATCCAAGGAACAACTTTTTCTGTTACGGACGCAATAGAAGGCATACCGCCAACGATAACGGAAAACACTAAGGTAGCGAGTACAAGCCCTGTGATGACACCGTATTCACTTGGTACATCGAATGCGTAAGTTAACATGGCATGTGCTTGGTTAGCTTGGAACATGTTACCGCCGCCCAACGCACCCAAAATACACATTAACGCAAAACCAATTGCAAGGGCTTTACCTAGTCCACCGAGTCCTCTTTCGCTCAGACCTTGGCTTAGGTAGTACATTGGACCACCCGAAACGACACCTGAAGGTAAGATAGTTCGGTATTTTACACCTAAAGTACACTCACAAAATTTAGACGCCATACCCAGAAGACCACACAAGATCATCCAGAATGTCGCACCAGGGCCACCAATCGCAAGTGCAGCACCAACCCCGGCAATATTACCAAGTCCGACAGTACCAGAAAGCGCGGTTGTTAACGCTTGAAAGTGAGAAACTTCGCCATCCTCTTTGGAGTTAGGGTCGGTATACTTTCCTTTGATAATGTCTATGGCCATGCCAACACGTTTAAATTGAACAAAGCCAAAATAAACAGTAAAGATAATCGCGGCGAGCAATAGCCAGCCAACAATGATTGGGAAGTTTGCTTCACCAAGTGGAACACTTTTAAATATTAATCCAACGAACCAACCTGTGTAGTCATTGAAAAAACCATCAACACTTTGGCTCAAGTTACTGATACTTTGACTAAATGATCCTTCTTCTGCAAATGCACTGGAACTAAACAATAATATAAACCCAAAAAATAATTCACGTAAGTTTTTCATGGTTTTCCCTGTCTTTTTATTAAATTATGTTTGCTGCTGTTGTGTTTGTTTTTTATTTGATTTTTTACATTTCAGTGTTTTATCTACTTCATTCGACGGCAACATAAACGGCTGTAGCTAGGTCGAAAAACGAAATAAATATAAGTACTGATCTTGCTTTGTATGGATATCCTTTTGGTATGTGAACCAATAAGACTATGGTATTCGGCTTACCAAGTCCTACTGATAATCCTATACATAAAAATAATACCCTCAAAGAAATTTTTACAATAAATTTACAATTGTTCGGGTTTTGTCATTGTTTTGGAATAAGTCGATGCTTTTTAGGTTGCAAAAGGCATATGCAGTAGCGGTTATAGCGACGGGCTAAGGTGAAGTATAGTGTGGGATCACAGGGAAGTCGGCGAATTTGAATATTCGATATGTGCTTGTGAAGTGTTTAAACAATTGATAGCTGAAGATGGAATCAGGCTAGGGGGCATTAAAAAGGCCCTTTATCAGAGCCATTTTTAATGATTTACGATGAACATGAGGTTTAGCGTTTAGAGACTAGAGTTAAACCGAGCCAGTGGTACGTTTACTCGACTTGTGGTAAAGCTTAAGTGCTAATAACGAACCCCATAAAGCGACTTGTCCCCACAGCAATGTCCATTGAGACGCCACTTCTTGCCAAGATGCACCCATCTGATTAAGCGCTAAGAAACCTTGGATAGCTGGTGTGCTTGGGAATAACTGTGACAGCAGTACTAACCATTCAGGCATCATTTCAACAGGCCAGATAAAACCTGAAGAGAAAATCAGCGGCATTGAACTGATTAACACCACAACCGTGACTAACTCTCTTCTTGGCACTAGCTCACCAATAAAAATCCCGATCAAACAACTGGCCAATAAGAAGGGCAACAGTAAGGTCAAAATTTGTGTCGTTGAGGCGAGCAAATTTATTCCATACATCGAAAAGCTCGCGCCGAAGTAGTACATCGACAACAAGTAATAAATGCCGACCAAGGTACAACAGCGAGCAAGCATCAGTTTTGCTGGAGAGGTCTTACTCCAATAGCCAAACGTAGATTGAGCGTTTTGGGTTGCCCCAACTAAACCAGAAGCCATGGCTAAGGTTTGTTGCAAGATCAACACAAAGACGGCTGGAACTACGTAATCGATGTATCCCATGCGGCTATTGAACGTTGGTTTTAGGTTCAAGCTAAACGCGCTGTAGCCTTTGGCTGCGGATTCTAAAGGCACTCCTTCGACTAACAAGTGACTGACCTTAACTTGCGCAGCTAACGTGCCACCTGCCTTGGCAAGCCCTTCAACTATGGTTCCGTACACTAAGAAGTAAGAAGCATCGCCAGCGTAAGAAAGCGTCGGGCTCTTACCGAGCAGTAAGTCTTTATAGAAGTTCTCTGGGATGACGAGGAACCCACCGATCTCTTGGTTAAGCACGGCTTGTTTTGCATCAGCGATGCTGGAGTCTCGACGTACCAACTCGATTTGAGAAGTGGCATCCACCATTCGTTCTAATTGGTAGCTGCTTTGACTCTTGTCCAAGTTTACTACCGAAGCTTTAAGCTGTTGAGGAACTTGGTGCGCGTAAGGCAATGGATACAAGAATGAATAGAAGACCACACCACCAAATACCGTAAGAAGTACAACAGGGTTACGCAATACCGCTAAGAGTTCTTGCTTGAGCAGTTGAGTAAAGCTCATCGTTTTACTCCTTGTTGTGCTGATTGTTCAGATTTCTCTTGCTGTGTTGAAGGCGTCGCTTTTGCAGATAGAGCAGCTTGGGCTGTTAGATCCGTTTGTGCAGACAGATTCGATTTCGCCAAGTGTTTCTTAATCAACAACATCACCACGAAAGCAGGAACCGCGTACCACAACATAGAAGAAAGGCTGATCAAAGACTGTGCCGCGCTCGCGCCATAACTTGATTGTGCTGTTTGTACTTCGATGTAGTGACTCACGGGCAATAAGCTTCTCCAGATTTGCGCTGCAGTGTTCATGTCGGTTACTGGAAAGGTAATGCCCATGAACGCAAAGCTTGGTGCTGTGAAGGCGCCGGCGAAACTCATCGCCCTTGCAGGATCAAGCGTTAAGAAGAAAAACAAGCAACCCATGATGATACAACTGATGACGGTAAGCAGTTGGGCGACGGTCAGTGCCACAAAACTGCCGTTAAACGGCCAGTCTAAGAGGACATAGAACCAAAAGCTAAACGCGATACCAAACATCAAGAACAAGACAAGGTAGGGCGTTAATGTTGATGTTAGTGACTTCATAGGGGCGTTGGATAACCAAGCATGAAGACCACGTGCTCTAACGTTCGCCGTCAAAACCAATATCGTGCCCACCACAATCATGATCTGCCATAGCGCTGGAATAACCGCAGACACCAAGAACTGAGCATAACTGGTGTTCTTGTTGAACAATGGCGTGATCTGGCTTTGCACTGTTACTGCTTGGCCTAATGCGGATTGCACCGTGGTATCACCGTGTGATAACTGCTTAACGACCTCAAGTTGCGCGTTAAAAGTCCCCTGAGCCTGCAACAACGCGGAATTCACTAGCTTACCTATCAAGATAAATTGGCTGTTGTAGAACACAGACACTTGCGGATTCAATCCGAGCAGAAGGTCTCGGTCAAAATGCCTTGGTATCACAACATAACCGTAGATATCGCGTTCAATCATCGCTTTCGCCGCTTCACTCGCCGAGCTGTACTTCTGAGTGACTTGCAGCGTTGGTGACGCATCAACAAGGCGTGTGAACTGCTGCGAAATTTGACTGTGTTCCAAGTCAACAACTGCAACCGGTAAGTCACGAGCGATCCCTTGCGAAAAAATCAGCCAAATACTGGCAGCAAGAAGCAAAGGTATCCAAGTTAGGCAAGACAACAACCATTTGTCTTTGCGGACAATCGCCCACTGCCTAAGCAAGGTATTCTTCGCTCTATGATGCTCAGTTGATTGCGAGGCTGTAGATTGCGAGCCTTTAGATTGTGAGCTTTTAGATTGTGAGCTTTTAGATTGTGAGCTTTTAGATTGCGAGCTTTTAGATTGCGAGCCTGTAGATCGAAAGTTAGCAGACATACGTCACCTAAAGCTCAACCACAAGGCTCATGCCCATACGCAGTGTTTCGCTCGTATCGACAGGGTGCGCTTCTACTTCAAAAGTACGTAAGTCGAAGCCTTGTGCTGCGTCTGTTGAACGCCAAGTCGCGAAATCACCCATTACGGCGATGTGAGTCACTTGGAAAGTTAATGATTTATCCAGAGCCGGTAGGTACGCTTCAAACTGGCTGCCTTTCTCGAAATGCTTAAGCATATCTTCACGCACATTAAGTACTGCCCATGCATCCTTGGTGTCGATAACAGTCACAACAGGGAAACCTTGTGGTGCGAGCTCACCGCTGCTCAATAGTACCTGAGACACTTCGCCATTAAACCAACTGTGGATCTGCGTGTCTTTTGCGTAAGCTTCAACTTCCGCCACCGCGCCTGCCGCCATTAATGCTTTTTGAGCGGCTGCCACTTTGGTTTCGTCACGAGCGCCTTCTCGTGCTAATTGATACATTTGGAACGCAGCACTTTCGGTGTACTTCGCCGCTTGCCACTGTGTTTTGGCTTCATCGCGTTTTTGCTCGGCAACCACACCATCGTTGTAAAGGTTGTTTACACGTTGGTAGGTTTTGTCCATAAGATCGGCTGCCGCTTTTGCTTTCAACCATTGGTCTTTAGCGGCTTGGATTTGCTGAGTACGGGCACCATTCTCTGCTTGTTTTGCTAATGCGCCAGCCGCTTTTTGACCTGCTTTTGCTTGTTCTAGCTTCGCGTCAATCTCAGGGCTAAGAAGAGAAAAGATCAATTCGCCTTTTTCAACTGAATCGCCTTTACGCACGAATATTTCATCAATTCTGCCAGGTACTTTCGATGAGATACTGTATTGCTGCGCATCGATTTGACCTTGAAGCTTAACCGGCTGAGGTTGGTAAGCTTGGTAGAAACTGTATCCGACCCAGCCAATAACGCCGATACCAACTAAAGATAGAAGAAGGGGCTTAATAGGTTTCATGAATTATCCTTTTGACTGGCTATCGGTGTCTGTTTTTGAGTCGAAGTCAGACGGAACAGAAGAGGTTAAGTAACTCGAGTAAGCATTCATTTCGCTAGTTAGCGCTAATAGCTTGTTCAGAGAGATTAGGTATTTGAATCGCGCAGCAGATTGTTGGGTTTTGATGCTCGCAAGGTAGAGCTCTGCATCAACCACTTCTAGCGAGTTCGAAAGTCCTTGAGTGAAGGCTTTTTTACGGAGTAATAGGTTTTCTTGAGCCAAAGCCAAGCTTGAGTTCAGGCCTTGAACCTCTTCAATTGCTTGGTTTGCTTCAAGGTAAGTCTTCTGTACCAACACGGTTAAGTCTTGCTTAGCTTGCGACTTCAGGAATTGAACCTGTGATACCGCACTGTGAGCGGCGGCTACTTTGTCTGAACGGCCAGAAGTATCAAGCAGCGGCACATTCACACCAATGCCAACTAACCAATCAGGTTTCATTTCACTGGCGAGAGAGTCATCTTCATACAGGCTGTAGTCACCGTAAAGGTATACCTCTGGATAGTATTTACCTTTCTCAGCCTTAATTAAGCTGCTTGCTTGTTTCTCTTTTGCATCAAGAATCTTAAGGCCGGGGTAGGTCATGAGTGTTTGGTCAATGAACACATCCATATGAGGCAGGTTCTTATTGATAAACAGTTGCTCTGAAGGTTCTACACTTTGGCTCTGGCCAAGGATTTGAGTCAGCGCTAATTGAGCAATCTTAAGATCGTTTTGAGCTTTAGTTCGCTCGACAACCGCTTTGTCTAGTGAAGCATCCGCTTGCAAGCGCTCTACTCGTGCGATTTGCCCTTGTTGTTCAAGCTTGATGGCGAAATCACGATGCTGAGTTAAGCCAGCTTCAACGGCTTGACGCGTTTTCACGACGTCTTCCGCTAAGATCACCGAGAAGTAATATTTACTTAAGTCTTCGTAGCGAGCTTGTCTTTCCATCAACAGCTGGCTTTGCGCTTCTTCGCTTTTACCTTCAGCTGCATTTTGCGCAGCGGTAATTCGACCACCAGTGAAGATAGGCCAAACCGCGCGAATAGAAGAGCTAAAGATGTCTTGTTCGGTGATGGTTGAGGTGATGCCTCCAAGAGATGAAACCAGTCCAGGGGCAATGGCTCCAATACCAGACAAACCAGCCGGTACGCCACTCAAGCTATCGGCAAACTGTTCACCATTAATCGTCACGTCACTATCAAGGTGCGTGTAGTTAGCCCCTAAGGTGATAGAAGGCAAGTTGAGGCTACTCGTTGAGTTCTGAAGGTGTTGATAACGTTCAACGTTGGCTTGTTGAGCCGCAAGTGAGTTGTTGTTTTCTTGTAATATTTGCCACGCTTCAGAAAAAGTGAGCGGGGCAGCATAGCCTGGCGAAGTCATGGTGCCGAGAAGCATACTGGCGATCGCAAGGTATCGAAATTTTGGTTTGGTCATCTGCATTAAATACCAATTAGAGTATTAACTCTAATGTTAACAGGGCAATAGTCATTTGTCTTGATTAGATTCTCTCACACTTAGAGAAAGTCTCATAACTCGTTAACCAAGTGTAAATAGGATTGAGTGATGAAGATATCAGAGATAAATGAAACTTAAAAAGCACGCATAAGCGTGCTTTTTAAGTTCAGTATAGAAGCGTTTTTACAAAATGAAGCGGCTTATTTAAAGCCAGGACAATGGTGATCGGCGCGCCACACCAATTGTCTTGAACCTTGCATTGTTTGTAATAAATCTCTGCCCGACATTTGCGGGAACGCTAACAATACCTTGAGATCGAGAGGGGAGGTACCGTCTTTCTCATAGGCTCTTACGTGAGTAAAAGTCGATTGCAAGTGTTTGAACAGCATGGTCTTAGTAAGACAAATTCCAAAATTATCGCGTTTCATTGCCTGGTTTCCTTTTCAACAATGTTTATACGTTATGTTTTTAATCCTGTTTCTATTGGACGTTGCCACTGATCGATACTTCCTGCTCATCAATGTTTTATTATTGGGCGCTGCTTTATCAGGCACCTCTGAGTTGTCATGCTGGCCTATAGTGTAAATAGAGATGTATGAATGAGGTTAGGTTGATACCTATTTGTTCAACAATCCTAGCGGCGAGCGTGCAACGTTTCGTTATAGATACGTCCAGTGAGCGAAGAGTTGTTGTCTTTTTGTTAATCGAAATTTCGATTTAAAGCAGAGTCTGAAAATCATGACTTATGGCTTGGCAACAATAAACTTCTTCATATGCAACTATTATAATTGTATTTATTTTAAACAACCTAAAAAACACCTAAAAGCTTAGTGATCTAGCTCAATATTTATTCGTTTATTTTGATTTTTAAGCTAATCCGTTCTAAAAGCGAACGATTAATCGAGGTGAACAACGTAAAGGATTATCAATTAATAATCTGCTCAATTATTTAGTTGAGTAACAGTCACAAATTCGCGTACGTAGAAAGGTCATCTAATTAACTTGGTGTTAACATTGCTCGTCTAACACTAGGGACGGTGGAATATGAAATGGAGTAGTATCAGCTTCCGTAAAAGGCTGCTGATTATCATGACGGTCACTGGTCTTGTTGAACTTTTGATACTTTCAGCGGCTGGGTTTTATTATATCAAACAATCTCAAGAACAAGAGATGGGTTTGAAAGCGTTAGGTGTTGCTGAATTTCTGTCTGAATCGCCACTTGTCACCAGCATTATTCAAGAAAATGGAACGATGGGCCCTAATGGCGCTCCCTACGTTCTGTCTGAAGAAACTCAAGTTAAATTTCGAAACCTTACCCAACTCATTGGCGCGGCGTTTATCGTTGTGGGAGATGATAAAGGTATCCGCCTGATTCACCCTTATGATGACAGGCTTGGTAAACCAATGCGCGGTGGTGATAACCAAAAAGCATTGGTGTTGGGTGAATCTTATGTGTCGACGGCCAAAGGATCACTTGGCTTCTCTGTCCGTGGTAAATCCGCGGTTAAAGACCTACAAGGCACTGTCATTGGCGTGGTGTCGGTTGGCTACTTGTTGGACTCGTTACAAGACCGAATCGAACCTTATTTAGCCTTTTTGATTGTGATGGCGTTGCTGGTGGTTGCGGTCAACGCTTTGATTTCAAGTTATGTGTCTCGTCGCTTTCAACGCGCTATTTTAGGCTTTGAACCCGAAGAGATCGGCCGACTGTATGTCGAGTTAGATGTGACTATGAGTACCGTGAAAGAAGGTATTCTGAGTATCGATAAGCACGGAATTTTACGTTCTATTAATAAGAGTGCCTGCGATATTTTGTCTATCGATAGAGAGTCTGCACTTAACCAACAGCGCCTTTCAGATGTATTGGCCGGCAGTGATTTAGAGCAACTGTTATCCACTGGTGAAACCGATCACGACGTCGAGCTGTACCTGAACAATAAGCGAATCGTTGCCAACCGCAGCCCAATTATCGTGGCGGGTGAAGTCGTTGGGGCGGTATCCAGCTTTCGATTGCGAGATGAAATCAACGACTTAACAGACCAGCTCTCACAAACCAAAGAGTATGCTGATTTACTCCGTTCACAAACCCATGAGCATCAAAACAAGCTCAACACCATTAGTGGCTTGATCCAGATGGGCGAGTTGGATTCAGTACAACAGCTGATTGGCCAAGAAACAGCGCACTATCAAAGCTTGATCGAGTTCTTGCGTGAAACCGTTAAAGACCCGCTCATTGCAGGCATGCTCTTGGGGAAAACGGAGCGTGCAAGAGAAATAGGTTTAGAGCTCAAAGTCGAAGAAGGCTCAAGGCTTGAAGCATTGCCTAGCTGGCTGAACGCGGATGACGTTGTCACAATTCTTGGCAACCTGATTGATAACGCCTTTGATGCCACTATGACGGCTATCAAGCAAGAAGGTCAAATTACTCCTGCGCGTCGAGTTATTGAAGTTTCAATCAGTGATTTTGGTAATGAAATTATCGTAGAAGTAGAAGACAAAGGGTGTGGTTTGCCGAAAGACTTGGCGACGAAAGCACTCACCGAAAAAGGCGTATCAAGTAAAGCGAAACAGAATCGCGGCGTCGGTTTGTATTTGATAAAGCAACTGGCAGACCGATATCAAGGACAGCTTGAAATGGTCGACAACCACGATTTTGGTACGCGAATGACGGTTTATCTGCCAAAAGAAGCACAATAATAATTAAGCGCGAAGTGATCGAGTGAAGATCATCGTGACGGAAAAAGCATGGTTAAAGGAAGAACATAAATGAGCGCAATCACGAGAGTCATGGTCATTGAAGATGATATTGCGATTGCAGAGCTACATCATCGTTATTTAGAACAGATGGGTGGCTTTGATGTGGTGGGGATTGCGACCACGCAGTCTGAAGCGTTAATGCAATTAGACATATTAAAGCCTGACTTGGTTTTATTGGATGTGTATCTGCCGGATGGATGCGGGCTTGATATTTTGAATCACGTTCGTGGTAGTAATCAGGGTTGTGATGTGATTTTGATTACTGCTGCCCGAGACGTCGACACCTTGCAACAGGCAATGCGCGGTGGAGTCGTGGACTATCTGCTGAAACCTGTGATGTTTCCTCGCTTAGAAGCGGCGCTGAAAAAATATCAATCGCAGCTGCAAGAGTTTGAAAGTGTGTCTGATTTGAACCAAGGTTTGGTCGATAAGATGCTGCAAGCCAACGCGAAAGCGGACTCAGGAAAAGTGTCAACCTTACCCAAAGGGATTGATGGCGTAACGCTTGATAAAATTAGAGCCATTTTTCAACAAGCCGACATTGCTGATATTACAGCAGATGAAGCAGGTGAACGTATTGGAGCAAGCCGAACCACCGCTCGACGCTATTTGGAATTTCTAATCACGACTGGTGAGTTAGTGGCCGACTTAAATTACGGGTCAGTAGGCCGCCCAGAACGCTGCTACAACAAAGCTAGAAGATAGATTTAGCGACAACAAGTCACAAAGACAAACGCGATGCTGTCAAATAAATATAAAGCCAGTTGAATAGGCTGGTTTTGCCTTTCTCTCCATTTCCTATTATTCACTCCACCGACCAGATACCGTTCTTTCTTGACTACAATGTTTGAGAATACCGATTTGCTTCACTCTCGGGCTCGGCGAACTGAGCTATCGATTAGAATTTGTTCGAAATGAGTCAATATTTAATCGATTGCTTTCACAGTGGTTGATGTAAATCAAATACTCATAGACAATACTGTCCCGAATAGAGGTGATAGCTTTCACCCTCGTTTACCAAACGCATTCTCAAGTGTAATAGGCACTCGCTATTGATGTAATAGCCAAGACCTATTATCTATTTTCGTATGTCGCTGATACCTTTGGCGAATACTAAAAACCTTGTTTTTATAGGAAAGATGATGGTAATACCTGAAAACAGCAGCATCGTTATTTTTGGTGCATCGGGAGATCTAACTTACCGCAAGTTAATTCCTGCTTTGTACCACCTGTATGCTAGCAATCAACTACCAAAATCCTTTGCGATTCTTGGAGTGAGCCGTACTGAGTACAGCGATGAGTCTTACCGTGAGAAGCTGAAGAAGTCTCTTCAGGAAATGGAAAAAACTGAGCCAGAGACGCTGAATGCATTTATTGAACATCTGCATTACCAAGCGATCAACACTTCAGATGTAGACGACTACGCTCGTTTAGCACAACGTCTAGACAAGCTTGAGCAAGACTACCAATTCGAAAACCATAACACATTATTCTACTTGGCAACCCCGCCAAGCCTATATGGTGTGATCCCAGCAAACCTTGCTGCGCATGGC
Source organism: Vibrio sp. NC2 (assembly GCF_025195005.1). Classification (NCBI taxonomy): domain Bacteria; kingdom Pseudomonadati; phylum Pseudomonadota; class Gammaproteobacteria; order Vibrionales; family Vibrionaceae; genus Vibrio; species Vibrio sp. NC2. Next base: position 55,021 of record NZ_JANVFC010000010.1, on the reverse strand, counting down.
CTGAACGATGAAAAGAACGGCTGGCGTCGTCTGATCATCGAGAAACCATTTGGTTACGACTTAGCATCAGCTCAAGCGTTAGATGAAGAGATCCATCATCACTTCCAAGAACACCAGATCTACCGTATCGACCATTACCTTGGTAAAGAGACGGTTCAAAACCTTCTAGTGCTTCGTTTCTCAAACGCGATGTTTGAACCACTGTGGAACCGTAACTTTATTGAATACGTTGAAATCACAGGTGCTGAGTTCCTTGGCGTTGAAGAGCGTGGCGGATACTACGACGGTTCTGGCGCAGTTCGTGACATGTTCCAAAACCACTTGCTACAAGTATTAGCAATGGTTGGTATGGAGCCACCAGCTCAAATCAATGCGGATTCAATTCGTGACGAAGTGGTTAAAGTACTTCAGTGTCTGAAACCACTGGAAGAAGACGACCTGCGTAAAGATTTGGTTCTAGGTCAATACACAGCATCAGATGTTCGTGGTCAGCACTTGCCTGGTTACCGCGAAGAGCATGGTGTCGCAGACGACTCTCGTACTGAAACGTACATTGGTCTTAAAGCACATATCAACAACTGGCGTTGGAATGGTGTTCCTTTCTACGTACGTACGGGTAAACGCTTACCAACACGTGTGACTGAAATCGTGATTCACTTTAAGAACACGCCACACCCAGTGTTTGGTCAAGATGCACCAGAGAATAAGCTGATTATCCGTATCCAACCGGATGAAGGTATTCAGATGAGCTTTGGTTTGAAAGAGCCGGGTGCAGGCTTCAAAGCAAAAGAAGTGAAAATGAACTTCTCTTACTCTGACTTGCCTGAAACTCAAATGCTGACGGCTTATGAGCGTCTTCTTCTTGATGCGCTGAACGGTGATGCGACTCTATTTGCACGTACCGATGCAGTAGAAGCATGTTGGAAGTACGTTCAACCGATCTTAGATCTCAAACAAGACCCTCAAGCACTGTTTGGCTATGCTTGTGGTACTTGGGGCCCGCAAGAAGCCGATGAGCTTCTGCAGCGTGATGGCCGCGCATGGCGTTTCCCATGCAAAAACTTAACAGACACGGATTACTGCGAACTATGATCAATCACAAGATCTTTGCAACGCCTGAACTGGTCGTTGAAAACCTAGCAAATGAAATGAAAGCATACAGCGAGCAGGGCAAACCTGTTCACATTTCATTGTCGGGTGGCAGCACGCCAAAAATGCTTTTCAAGCTTTTAGCTCAAGCGCCATACGCAGAAGGCATTCAATGGAATAACCTTCATTTCTGGTGGGGCGACGAACGTTGCGTGGCACCAGACGACGCTGAAAGCAACTTCGGTGAAGCGAATACACTCTTATTTTCGAAACTAAAAGAGTTTACAAACGTAAACCTTCCTGCAGAGAACATCCACCGCATCCGTGGTGAAGATGAGCCTAAAGCAGAAGCAGAGCGTTTCGCAAAAGAGATGGCAGACGTGATTCCAACTGAAAACGGCACGCCTGTATTCGATTGGATCCTGCTAGGTGTTGGCGCAGACGGCCACACAGCTTCACTATTCCCGGGTGCAACTGACTACCAAGATGAGAACCTATCTGTATTAGCTTCTCACCCAGAGTCGGGCCAGATCCGTGTTTCTAAAACAGCGAGAGTTTTAGAAGCAGCAAAACGAATCAGCTACCTAGTACTGGGTGCAGGTAAAGTTGAGATCGTTAAAGAAATTCATACAACTCCTGCTTCAGAACTGCCTTACCCGGCAGCGAAAATCCAGTCTAAAACTGGCGAAACAGAGTGGTTCCTAGATTCAAATGCAGCAAGTGCTATCGCATAAGTGCGAATAGCCGCAAGGAGATAAAATAATGAAAGGTGATATCGGTGTAATTGGCCTAGCAGTAATGGGTCAGAACCTTATCCTAAACATGAACGACCACGGCTTCAAAGTTGTGGCTCACAACCGTACTGCTGCTAAGGTAGACGAGTTCCTAGAAGGCCCAGCTAAGGGTACTAACATTGTTGGTGCTTACTCTCTAGAAGAGCTAGTTGAGAAACTAGAAGCGCCACGTAAAGTGATGCTTATGGTTCGTGCTGGTGATGTTGTAGATACGTTCATCGACAAGCTTGTACCACTTCTAGACAAAGGCGACATCATCATTGATGGTGGTAACACTAACTTCCCAGACACAAACCGTCGTGTTGCTGCTCTTCGCGAGAAAGGCATCCACTTCATCGGTACGGGTGTTTCTGGTGGTGAAGAAGGTGCTCGTTTCGGTCCTTCTATCATGCCAGGCGGTTCTCCTGAAGCTTGGGAAGCGGTTAAGCCTATCTTCCAAGGTATCTCTGCGAAAACTGACGCAGGTGAGCCTTGTTGTGATTGGGTTGGTAACGACGGTGCTGGTCACTTCGTTAAGATGGTTCATAATGGCATCGAATACGGTGACATGCAGCTTATCACTGAAGCATACCAGTTCATGAAAGATGGCTTAGGTATGAACCACGACGAAATGCAGGCTGTATTTGCTGACTGGAACAAAACTGAGCTAGACAGCTACCTAGTCGAAATCACTGCTGACATCCTTGGCTACAAAGATGAAGACGGTGAAGCGCTAGTTGAGAAGATCCTAGACACTGCTGGCCAAAAAGGTACAGGCAAATGGACAGGTATCAACGCACTAGACATGGGTATCCCACTGACTCTAATCACTGAGTCTGTATTCTCTCGTTGCCTGTCTGCACTTAAAGATCAACGTGTTGAAGCTGAGAAACTGTTCGGCAAGACTGTTGCGCCAGTTGAAGGCGACAAGCAAGAGTGGGTTGATGCAATCCGTCAGGCTCTACTTGCTTCTAAGATCATCTCTTACGCTCAAGGTTTCATGTTAATGCGTGAAGCGTCGAACGAAAACGGCTGGGATCTAAACTACGGTAACGTTGCTCTTATGTGGCGTGGCGGTTGTATCATCCGTTCTGCATTCCTAGGCAACATTCGTGATGCTTACGAAGCGAACCCAGAGATCGCTTTCCTAGGTTCAGATGCATATTTCAAAGGCATCCTAGACAACTGCATGGGCGCTTGGCGTAAAGTTGCAGCTAAGTCTATGGAATCTGGTATCCCAATGCCATGTATGACTTCTGCACTGACGTTCCTAGACGGCTACACTACAGCTCGTCTTCCAGCGAACCTTCTACAAGCTCAACGTGACTACTTCGGTGCTCACACTTACGAACGTACTGACCGTCCACGTGGTGAATTCTTCCACACAAACTGGACTGGTACAGGCGGCGACACTGCTTCTACAACTTACGACGTATAATCGTTAGTTAGAATCAGTAAAGAACACGTTCGTTCTTTCAGCTAAAAACTAGAAAACAAAAGGATGCCAATTGGCATCCTTTTTTGTTGGTTCGCGTTCTCTTACTTAGGCCTGAATAATAAAGGTGTCATAGTTTAAGCTGTCATTAAATGCGGCTGAGCATCGTCATTGTATTGCTCCCGAATTGCCATAAAGCCGTCTAGGTTCTGTTTAAGAGCCACAACACACTCTGGGTCGAACATTGAACCGTTCTGCGCCTCTATGTATTCCATCACTTCATCGAGTGACCACGCGTGCTTATAAGCTCTTTTGCTCATCAGCGCATCGAATACATCGGCTAATGTCACTATTCGAGCCTCTAGTGGTATCGCTGTATTACTCAAAGCATCAGGCAATCCAGAGCCATCAAACCGTTCATGATGGTGGCGCACAATATTCTTGATGAATTGAATCTCTTCACTGCACATCGAGCTGTGGTGGGAAAGGGCAACCACGTCATCAATCATCTCTTCGCCATACAAGGTGTGATTGTTCATGATGTTTCTTTCTTCTTCATTGAAACGCGCGCTACTGAATAACACCTTATCTGGAATTCGATATTTACCTATGTCGTGAAAGGGCGCATATAACCGGATTCGATGAATGAATTGATGGGTAATTTCTCTTTTGGTGTGCGACAGAGTTCGAGCAATTTGTTCACTGTATTTACCCATGCGAATTAGGTGTTCTTTGGTTTCTGGATCTCGAGCATGACCCATATTTAAAGCGATCGCTAAAGAAGATTGAAAGTGACGCTGGCGCTCAAACCACTGAACGAAAAGGCTAGAGATGACTTGAGTGAGATAGGCGATATCACACTGAATAGTTTGGTTAGCAAAAAATCCTGTCGATGAAGCATTGATAAACACAAACCCAAGATTACTTTCTTGATGATGAATCGGTGTTGTATAACTGCTTTGATGACCGAGATCGAGTAGGTGAGATATTTGTTTGGTTGAGCTAATGGTGGTGAGGTCGTTGATGATCCGGGTATCTAAAGACTCAGCCATGCGCGACAAAGCCGATTCTGGCGTAAGTTCTTGCTCGACATGGCGATGTTCGGCTTCTTGGCACAGAGTGTCCGAAACAAAGTAATTCGACGCTCTATTTTCGTTGCATAGCACAACCGAGAGCCTAGACAGAATGGGGTAATGTTCGCGAGCTAGCCGAAAGAGATCATCAACGATGGCGATAATGTCTTTATCTTGGGCGGCTACTCTACTGATTTGGGAGTAGTCAAACATGGTCAAAGCCAACCTTTATTTATAATTATATCATTGTTTAGTATCGTTATTTGTAGGTTTCTATACCACTTCTAACATAGCATCGCGCTGTTAATTAGCAACACTGCGTTCTAATAAGTTTATAATTCATTACTTAAATTAGGGATATTTCATGCTTCTATCATGGTTTTTGTTAACTTGAACGAATTTGGTCGAAATCTAAGAGAAGTACTCGTCGGGAGTGCATGGCGGTATTGCACGCAACATTAGGATGATAAGTGACCATTTTAAAATTAAATTGAAAGATAAATAGGATAACGAGCATGCTTTATGCCATCATAAAGGCATAGATAAGGGCAATGGATGATATGCCCAAATGATTGAGCTAGATATGGTCAGTGATGACGGTGTTCTAGAGTATATTCAAGGCCTTTAGTTGCCTTGAAAAAGGTAAAGATATGACTGAAGAAGAAAGAATCGAACTGCAACAAAACAACCCACTGCACGGCTTAAAGCTAGATACTATGATCACTGAATTAGTGGATCATTACGGTTGGGAAATTTTGGATGCAGCAATGCGCATGAACTGCTTTAACACTAAGCCAACGGTGGTAAGTGCTGTTAAATATCTGAAGAAGACTGAATGGGCTCGTGAGAAGGTTGAAAACTTCTATCTTTACCGTTTCAAGCGTATGCCTAAAGCATCTGATATTGAATACCAAATGCCTCCGCGTTCACGTACGTTCCGCCATGGGTTAGAACCACGTGAGCCAATGGAATTGACGGTTGAATCGATTCTAGCATCACAAGCTAAAGCCGCGTCTGCATTTAAAGAGCGCCGCGGCGGTAACGGTCGTAATTTTCGTCGTTAATAGAAATGCGTCGCTATGTAAAGGTGTAAGTTAAGCATCGTTAGATAGCCAAAGCCTTGACTGCAAAATACAAAAGGAGCCTAAGCGCTCCTTTTTTAATGCGTGTCGCTTAGTCGCTCGTCTTAAGCTTCGCGGTTCTTTCTTTGATTCTTCCAAAGGTCAACGACATAAACAATGGCGCTGATCAGCAAGAATAGCGCTGACACAGAAAACAGAGCGGGCATTTTTAGAATCCACGCGAATGTGGCAGCAAGAAAAGCGACAAAGCAAATGAGTCGACTTGATGACATGACATGACCGAGTTTAATGTTCATAACACCTCCTAATGAAGTCTCACTTTCGACAGGAAAATTATCCCACCTTTGGTCAAATAAAGGCTAAAAAACAGTCTAAATTGTTATCAAATTTGCTAATTGAAGGACTCGCCTCACATATTTTGGCTTGGTTATTTTATAAGCAATAAAATAGCGAGATAGATATTGAGAGGGTGAGTTTTTTCGGTCTCTCCATCCTGTTTGAAGCCTAGAACAGTACTCGGTTTAGTTGACACTAAATCCAGTTTACATAAAACCTAATTTGTATAAAAAAAGTAAGCGGTGATCAAAAAGCTCGCGATGATCACTGTGGTACGAACATATTGTTGTGGGATACGGCGAGAAACTTTTGCTGAATAGTAACCACCAACCAATGTCCCAAACAAAACGGCCATGCCTGACGGCCAATCAATCGAACCATTCACAACAAAGAACACGATTGCCGCGAGTGATGCACACGCAGACACGAGCAATTTGATGCCATTCATTACGTTGATGTTGGTGTAACCAGCCAGAGCTAAGTAACTCAACGTTACTATCCCCAAACCTGCGTTAAAGTAACCACCATAGATACACACGACCAAAAGCAATAAAGCAGAAAAGAATACCCCTGCGCTGGTGGCGTGCTTATGTTTTACTGTTGCTTGCTTAAGCCATTTATTGAGTGTGCCACCAAACGTGAAAAGCAAAGCAGCAAATAGCAGTAGCCAAGGAACGGATTGAGTGAACAGGGCTTCTGGTGTGTGCAGCAGTAGAAATGCTCCGATGCCACCACCAATTACACACAAACCAATGGTCAGTTTTAGCTGCTTAGTACCAGATTGAATTTCGTGGCGTAGAGCGTAGGCTCCGCTAATGTAGCCAGCGCATGAAGCAAAGGTATTGGTCGCGTTGGCTGCAATTGGTGGAACTCCAGCGAACAAAAGAGCAGGGAAGGTGATGAAGCTACCGCCACCCGCAATTGAGTTGAGCACACCGCCAATCACTCCCGATAAGAATAGAATCAACCAATCCATAGTTTTGAATCCAATGCGTTAAATGATGAATCACCTTACTTGATTTTGTTATTAATATCAGGGGTATGTGTTTTTCAGGAGTCGGATTGTGAGTTTGCTACCATCTTAGAGCTGCGGTTTTTTTGAAGTGCTGATACGAAAAAAGGAGCCAATGGCTCCTTTCGTTGAGGTTTCGTTGATTTGGTAGAGTTTTACACTTCTACTGGCTTCGATTTAAAGCTTCTAAATAGTTTTACTAAGATTGGGCTAGATAATACCAGCACAGCCAGAATAGTGAACGTCATCGTGATTGGTCGTTCCCATAGGAAGCTCAGCTCGCCATCGCTGATCATCAATGCACGTCGTAGGTTCTCTTCCATTAATCCACCAAGGATAAAACCTAGGAGTAATGGGGCAAGTGGGAAGTTAGCTAACCTCAGCGCAATCGCGACCATCGCAACAATGAGCATTACAAAAACATCCATCGTGTTGAAAGACACCAAGTACACGCCTGTGATTGAGAAGAAGATAATCATTGGCAGTAGTACCGTTCTTGGTACCGCGAGTAGTTTAGAGATGTAAGGGATTAAAGGCAGATTCAAGATAACCAGTACGATGTTACCAAAGTACATCGAGATGATTACTGACCAAAATACATCTGGGTGTTCAACAAACAAGCGAGGGCCCGGCTGAATACCGTAGGCGATTAGGGCGCCAAGCATGATTGCGGTAGTACCAGAGCCGGGAATCCCAAGCGTCAGTAGCGGAACGAATGAACCACTCGAAGCTGCGTTGTTTGCAGATTCAGGAGCAACAAGACCACGAATACTGCCTTTACCAAACTCTTTCTGTTTGTCTTTTGGCGCAAGGCTACGTTCCATACCGTAACTCAAGAAAGCGGCGATAGTTGCACCAGCACCGGGTAGAACACCCGTAAAGAAGCCGAGAATTGAAGAGCGAATTGAAACTGGCGCCACTTCTTTGAACTCTTCTTTGGTAATTTTCATGCTACCAATATCAGCCATCTTTTGGCTTTCTTCGCCGCTAGTGTCTTTCTCTGGTTTCAAAATACCCATTAAAGTCTCACCTAAAGCGAAGGTTGCCATAGCAAGGAGTAGGAAACTAAAGCCATCCATCAGGTCTGTTAGACCAAATGTGAAACGTTCAACACCAACCCCTTTGTCGATACCAACAGTAGATAGCATCAAACCAAGAATGGTCATCATCCATGCCTTGATTACCTGACCTGGGCCCGCAAACGCCGCTACTGCCGATAAACCTAAGAGCATCAATGCGAAGTAGTCTGAAGACTGGAAGCTCAATGACACGCTTGCTAAAGCCGGAGCCGCAATCAAAAGCATGATTGCCGAAAGCGTGCCGCCAGTGAAAGAAGAGTAAGCCGCGAGTGCAAGTGCTTTACCAGCTTGGCCTTTTTGTGCCATCGGGTAGCCATCGAATGCGGTTACTACCGTTGAAGAGCAACCTGGAGCGTTGATTAATATTGATGACGTCGAGCCACCAAATACAGCGCCGTAGTACACACCAGCCATCAAGATTAGGCCAGAAGAAGGGTCTAGGCCGTATGTAATAGGGATCATCAACGCGATTGCTGAAATTGGACCGAGTCCCGGTAGCATCCCAATAAAGGTACCAACAAAACAGCCAACAATTACCATCATGATGTTCATTGGCATCATGGCGGTCGAAAGTCCTTGTAAAATTCCGTCTAACATAATGTTATCCCTACCAAAGAGTGAAGATTAAACCAGGCTCTAGGTAGATATCTAAGCCTTGAGTTAATAAAAGAAAGAACGCGATAACGAAAGGAAACGACGCGCCAAATAAGACAGCTTTGCGGCGCTCACCCAGTAGGTAAAAGCCTGCAAGTAAGAAGAAGCTGGTTGCTAAAACAAAGCCAAGATAAGTCAGCCCAACACCGTACAGAGCCATTAACACCAAGAAGCCAATAAGCAGTTTCCAGTTCAGCGGCGTAGTGTCGCATGTGACTTTTTTATCCGGCTGTCCGGTTATAAGCAGGATCAACGAAAGGCCAATGCCGATAAACGTTAGCAGGATAGGTAAGGTTCTTGCTGTGAAGGGTTCGTACTCGTCACCGGGGAACAAAGGAATCAGCGTGGTTTGGTAGCCATAGCATAAACACGCAAGCATAAAGAGCATGGCTCCGATGCGATCCTTCGAAAGCAAAGATTCCTTACTCAGAAATTTGGTTGGTAAGTCCGACATATCCAACTCCATTTGGGGTGGTATAAAAAGTAAAAAAGCCGTACATGAGCGAGTCAATGAAATGTCTGGGATCACTAACCAAAGGTAAGCGAATTACGGTACTGGTTTATCAGCCACTTGCGTTTACAACGAATCGGCAAGCGTTAGTAATACGTCTACGAATAAACAAAGGAGTTTGAAGTTAACTCATGCACGGCGAAACAAGGAAAGAGTAAGAGGGCACATAAGCCCTCTATGGTTGTTGGTTATTTCAAGAAACCAAGCTCACGCATTAGGTCGCCCATCTGTTTTTCTTGATCTTCTAGGAAGGCGTAAAAATCTTTGTCAGCTTTGTAGTTGTCGATCCAACCGTTACGGTCACGAACCACTTGCCACTCATCGGTTTTGTACATTTTGCCAAGCGCTACATTCCACTCGTCGATCTTCGCTTGGCTTGTGCCAGGTGCCGCAAAGAAACCACGCCAGTTAGCGAATACGGTTTCGTTGCCGTACTCAGTTAGTGTTGGGATATTCGGTGCAGCGTCAAGACGCTTTGGCGCCGTCACAGCAAGCACTTTTACTTGGCCTGACTTAGACATCTCTAGCACTTCACCAAGGCCAGTAGAAAGCAGCTGTGTTTCGCCAGAAAGCAGTGCCGCCATCGCTTTACCGCCAGCATCGTAGGCAATGTAACGTACTTTTTTAGCATCAAAACCTTCGCCTTTGAACGCTGCAGCAACCACAAGGTGGTCCATGCTGCCACGAGCTGAGCCGCCAGCAATTTTCACTTTACGTGGGTTGATTTCGAACTCTTTAACGACGTCTTCCCAAGTGTTGTACTTAGAATCCGCAGACGCGACGATTGCACCGTAATCGGCAATGGTTGCTGCTACAGGAGTTAGGTCACGGAAAGATTGTGGGAAGATCCCCGTTAGTGAACGAACAACGATAGGCGTTGAGTTCACCATTAGCGTGTCTTCTTGGCGTTGAGCCGTCTCGATTAGGTGAGCAATCGCTTTACCGCCGCCACCACCAGAAAGGTTTTGGAAAGAGACATTTTCTACGATGTCTGATTTCACCAATACATCACCCGTACCACGAGCTGTCATATCCCAACCGCCACCAGCGCCGCCAGGGATTAGGAAGTGGATTTTTTCTACGTCAGCAGCAAAAGTGTTGAAAGAAAAGGTTGCTGCGATAATAGAAGCCGCAAGAGTAGGTTTCAGTGCCTTGAACATGGTTCACGTTCCTTATGTAAGGGATCTCTTCAATGGAGAGAAACTTATGTTTTATATCCAGCTACTAAATACACGAATAGGGTATTGCTTAGTAGATGACGTTAAAGTTAACGGTGTGTTAACGAAATGTCTGTAATGCGGCGATATTGAGAATAAAGAACATTGGATTAATATTGTTCATAAAGTTCACGGGGAGGTGGCTGTAGGATTCTTCTAGCAATAATAACTAGGTTTTTCTTGAGTTTATGTGAACAATTTTTTTGACTGTTGGTCGCTTTATACTGCTGTGTATCATTAAAGAGGGTACTTATTGCGACACAAAGAGTGATATGGAGAGGCGCTCTTTAATATATAGAATAATATGTTGCTAGGTGTGCAGTGCTACTGTAATAATATGATTATAGCTGGCACGTTACATTTCTGAGCTAGTGGTTATTCAAGGATCGAATAATGACAGACAAAAAAATTTCGTTACGATTTACTGTTGGAGGAATGTTTTTACTCGCGACATTTCTTACCGCTGTTGTTGCGGTTTCACTGCAATATTACTTCAGTAAAAAAATGGCGACTGAGAATACCCTATCAAAGTTGACGATGGTGTCCCAAGAGCTGAGTAACTATATCGGCGCGGTTGATTCTGACGCAGCCAATACCGCGCGTTTACTTTCTTCAGTGAAACGTTCTATAAGTAACAAAATATCGAAAGAAGAGTCGCGTAGTATTCTTTCAGAAGCAATTAAAGATAACCCTCTCTTTTATAGTATTTACATTGGCTCATCTAATGAAAACTTCTTCCAAATTATTAATCTAGAATCTGCCCCTGTCGTTAGAGAAAAAATCGGTGCACAACAAAAGGACCGTTGGGTTGTGGTTGAGATTCATAATATAAGGGAGGAGCGCGTCCGTACGACGAAATATTTTGACCAAGAGTTTACGCTAAGAAACTCAACTACGGAGCAGAGCAACTACCTTCCAACAACCAGGCCTTGGTATGTTTCTGCCAATGTTCAGTCGGTCGAAAAAACTCAGCCATATCTTTTCCAGCATTTACAAATTACCGGGCAAACTTATTCTTTAGCGTTTGATTCGAAAATCGAATCTGAAGTTCAACATGTGATTGGTATTGATATTGTGTTGTCTTCTTTAGCTAGCAAACTATCAGGTACGGCGCTTGGCTTAGCAGAAGACAGTAAGGTTGAGTCTTTCTTATATTCGAAATCGGGTAATATTATTGCGTCTAACCTCAAGGTTAACAATCAGGAATCGGAGTTTGATGTATCAACATTGATGCTATCGTCTGAGCAGCAAGCCTTGATTAACGATACCCCTCCGCTGTTAGTGTCTAATCAAAATGATTGGGGGCCGATGGACTTTTCAGTGGCGGGAAAACCAAACGGCTATGCGATAGACCTTCTTAAAATGATTGGTGAGATGACAGGGATCAGGTTTGAATTTGTTAATGGTTTCTCTTGGGGCGAGCTTGTCAGTAAGTTTCAAGAAGGAAGTATTGATGGCCTGCAATCGGTTCAACATTATAAAAATAATGGCATAGATGGCCTATACACGACTCCAATTTATGAATTGCCATTTTCTATCGTGACAAGGGTCGGCGCGAAGGTTGTCACTAATTATGCCGAGCTTGAGGGTAAAAAAGTTGCCATTTTATCTGGGTGGTCAATTATTCCTAAGTTGAGAGAGGATTTTCCGAACATTGATTTAGTTGAATTTGAAAACCTAGAGTCTGCATTTAATTCAATTGAAAGCGAAGAGAACTTTGCTTTCTTAGAAGCAGAACCCGTACTCTCGTTTGCATTAGATAGGTTTTTCCAACCAGGCCTTGTTGTCAATGGGACTCTAGAAGATCTAAAACAGAACTACTCAAACCAATTCCATTTGGTGCTGCAGAGCAAGCATAAACAATTGCTCCCAATCATTGATCAAGCTATCAGTAAGTTAAGTGGTGAACAACTTGATGCCTTAGCGAAAAAGTGGCTGCATGATACCGGCTTTAATACGAATACGACGGTTCCTTATACTGAACTTTATGATTTGACTAAGGAAGCAACGGTTGAAGGCAGTATGGTAAGGGTAGAGTTGAATGGCGAGATCAAGCATCTCTATTTAAAGAAAATAGACACGGGCGAACACTACTCTGAGTATTTTGCGGTATTGATTCCCGAATCTGAAGTCTTCAGTACAGTCAATAAACGTCTAGCAACCTCTGTTGGTGTAACGGTGTTACTGATGAGTTTGACGTTGCCTATTGCTTGGGTTTTTGGTGCGCCGATAGTGCATCCAATTCGCCAATTAGAGGAAGAGACTCATAAGGTTAAGCTGCGTGATTATGACAACGTGACAATTCTTGATACTCGAATCAAAGAAGTGTGGGAATTATCTGTTGCTGTAAAAGATATGGCTATGGAGATTAAACGACATGAACAGATGCAAGAGGCGTTTGTTGAGTCGTTTATCAAGCTCATCGCTCAAGCGATCGATGATAAGTCCGCTTATACGGCAGGGCATTGTAATCGTGTACCAGAACTCGGCTTGATGCTGGCTGACGCGGCGGAACAATCGCAGTCTGAGCACTTCAAAGACTTTGAGTTTAAAAATGATGACGAACGCCGTGAGTTTAGAATTGCGGCTTGGCTTCATGATTGTGGCAAGATCACGACACCGGAACACATCGTCGATAAAGGTACGAAGTTAGAAGCGAACTACAACCGAATCCACGAGGTGAGAACTCGATTTGAAGTACTTTGGCGTGATGCGGAAATCACCGCTTTGAGAAAACAACTTGATGGTACGCTATCAACGCAACTGATAGCCGATGAACTTACGGCAACGAAGCAGCAGCTACAAGATGACTTTGCCTTTATCGCTACGTCGAACGTTGGTGGTGAGTTCATGAGTGACGACAAAGTTGCTCGTATTCGTTCGATCGCTGAGACGACTTGGATGCGTAATTTTGATGACCAACTTGGTCTATCACCGATAGAAGCCTTGAATCGAGAATCGAGTTCAAGCTTGCCAGCGACAGAGCTGCTGTTAAGTGATAAGCCTGAACATATAGTGAAAAGAGATAGGCCGTTAGAGTTCGACCCGAAATATCAAATCAAAATGGATGTGCCGGAGCACCTATACAACTTAGGCGAAGTCTACAATCTGAGCATTGCACGTGGCACGTTAACTGCTGAAGACCGATTCAAGATAAATGAGCATATGCTTGGCACGATTAAGATGCTTGAGAACCTGCCATTCCCGAAAGAACTAAGCCGTGTTCCTCGCTATGCTTCGACGCACCATGAAACACTCAAAGGCACTGGGTATCCAAGGAGGTTAACTGGCGATGATCTTTCAATTCCAGAACGTATTCTCGTGATATCGGATATTTTTGAGGCGCTAACTGCTGCGGATAGGCCGTACAAGAAAGCGAAGCCAATCAGTGTTGCTGTCGACATCATGTACAAAATGGCGTTGGACGAGCATCTCGATATAGAACTGTTTAGGTTGTTTCTAACTAGCGGGACACATATCCGTTATGCCGAAACGTATTTAAAACCGGAACAGATCGATCATATAGACCTATCAAAATATGTAGTTGAAGGCGTCGCTGCTTAACTTTGCCAGAAAGCATGAATGGCTGTTGACGTCACTTCATGTAGTGAGTTGGGGTTTCTCCGGTGTGTTGCTTAAAGAAATGAATAAACGCACTGTCACTGGAGAACTCTAACTCGTGGGCAACCGCAGAGACACTCTTTTTTTCTGACAATTGCTCAATGGCACTTAACAGCCTCCATTGTTGACGCCAAGCTTGGTAAGGCATCCCCGTTTCTTTGATGAATAATCGGCTTACGGTCTTGCTGCTTGCTCCAATATGCTTGGCCATTTCATTGAGTGGTTGAGGTAACTGTGTTCCTAGTTTTACTTTTTCTAACCACAACGCTAATCGTTTATCTTTGGGTAAAGGCAGCGTTAGCTCGTTCCTTTCTGCGTAAGAAAGTTCCTCGCAACACAACGCCAATGTGTTTTGTTGCTCTTCATTAGGTTTATCCCAATCCCAAAAAGCCATTCGTTCGATCAACTCCTTTAGTAGTGGTGTGACGTTAAGAATACTTAACTCTTCAGGCAAGTTTTTAATGCGAAGAGGATCAAAATAAAGCGAACGATAGGCCACGACATTGGTCATGGTTGCACAATGCTCAATTCCCGCGGGTATCCAGGCAACTTTGGTGGGCGGCAACACACAATGCATTCCGTCGAGGGTAATACTGATGCAACCATGTGGTGCAAATAACAATTGTGTACGGTTGTGTGTATGCATACCAGAATCGTGCCTGCCGACTTGGGCAGCAATGCCGACAAAGGGATAGGGCATTCCATCAACATAAAAAGGTGTGTTGTCATCGATCAACATGATTTGTCCTTATTTTGATGTTTGTTGTTCTACTGTTGATATTTGAACACAAATGAAATCCATATACTTCTCTTATTCCAGTTTTAGAAGAGAATAATATGAATAAAAAACCCCATATGGGACTGATCATCATTCTGTTGATGTTCCCCCAAATTGTTGAAACTATCTACAGCCCAGTATTGCCGCACTTAGTTGATTATTTTGGTGTATCAATGGCAAGTGCAAGTCAAACCTTGTCGATTTACTTTATTGCTTTTGCTGTGGGTGTTGTTTTTTGGGGACGAGTTTCTGATCTTATTGGCCGCAGAAAAGCGATGTTGTGTGGTTTGTTTACTTATGGTGTTGGTTGCCTGTTAGCCATCACGGCAACTCAATTTGATATGGTCATGATTGCGCGGGTTGTTTCAGCTTTTGGGGCGGCGGTAGGCTCAGTTATTGGGCAAACAATATTGCGAGATAGCTATGAAGGCAAAGAGCTAGGGAAAGTGTTTTCGCTAGCAATTGTTGCAGTATCAATCAGCCCTGTTGTTGGCTTAATGTCAGGAGGATTGATTGCTGAATATTTTGGACACTTAGTGGTGTTCAGTTTACTGCTTGTCATGGCTTTTATATTGCTGATCGTATCGGCCTTTTCTTTACCCGAAACGAAACCTGCTGATACTAAAACAGTCAGCTTTATTGGTACTTTCACGATAATGCTAAAAGATAGGGATATTTGGAAAAGTGCGATTCTTGTGGCTTGCTTTAATGTCATGATGTTTAGCTATTATTCCTTAGCGCCATTTATGTTCAGCCAGTTTGGCTTAAGTTCCATTGAATTTGGTTACAGTGGCGTGATATTAGCGGCAGCATCTGTTTTAGGAAGCTCGATGAATAAACGATTGCTGGTAAAAGAATGGGGTTCCCAACGACTCATTCAGATCGCGGTGTTAATCAGCTTTGTTGGGGCTGTTCAGGTGTACTTTTGCCAAGACAGCCTTTGGTTTCTTTTAGGAATGGCTGCTGTGGTTGTAGGGTTTGGTATGGCAAGTCCTAATATATTTAGTACGGCGTTGGTCAATTATAAACAGCAAGCAGGCACGGCAGGGGCGGTTCTAGGATTGTTGTATTACTGTTTAATTGGTGGGGGACTAGGACTTGCTGGTGAGATTGGTAACTTAGGGGTTGTGCTAATAGGAATGTCGTTATTGGCAAGCACCATGTTGATGTCTCGTGATTAACCTATTTTAAGAGTGTTAACCTTGTGAATAATAAAGAGAGGCGATCATTGCTTCTCTTTTTTTTGGTCTAAATCGCTGATGAGTAGAAATGAATACTATATCTAAAAGGTGGATGGCAAGTTGTCGACACATCGATTTCTAATAATTGTAGGGTAAGTCAGGGTTTGTTGAGTTTCTTCTAGATTAATTCATTTATTAACAGCTGGTTAAGTTATTATTTGCGTGTTTTCTAACAAACTTTATCGTCTATAAAAAATACTACCTTAGTCTAAATTGTCGACAATCTACTTGATTGTCGACAATTTGATCGTGTATTTTATGTTCATGTTATGAAATTGTTGACAGTTAGGGTCGGCAATCAGAAGTGAGCAGCGTGAATATGAATACTGCGATAAAAGATCTCACCTTAAGTGCAAACACGAAAACACGTGTGAGCGACAAAGAAAACACCAAGTCGGAAAATCTGACTGAGTACCTCGTTGAGGCGATTGTTAACGGTGAATTAGCACCGGGCAGTAAGATCTCGGAGCCTGAACTGGCTAAACGCTTCGAGGTAAGTCGAGGTCCATTACGTGAAGCGATAATGCGTGTGGAAGGACTTGGCCTGATAGAACGTATTCCACATGTTGGTGCGCGAGTTATTACTTTTTCTGCAGACAAACTGCTAGAGCTTTACGCGGTGCGAGAGGCATTGGAAGGCATGGCGGCTCGCTTAGCCGCGCGACATATTACACAAGAAGAGCTTATCGGGCTTGAAGGATTATTGTCGACACACTCAAAGCACATCGATGAAGTCGAAGGTTCTTCTTACTTTCATCAACATGGGGATTTTGATTTCCATTACCGCATTATCAAAGCGAGTCGTAACAGCAAACTCATTTCGCTGCTGTGTGATGAGCTTTATCACCTATTACGCATGTATCGCTATCAATCGCCTAGGGCTCAGTCTCGACCAAAAGAGGCGCTCGATGAACACAAATACATCCTACAAGCGATTCGTAATCGTGATGAAGAGCTAGCAGAAATGCTAATGCGACGACACATCTCGGGTAGTCGATTGCTTATAGAACAACAAATTCAATCCAAAGATCTTGATTAAGCGACCATTGGAACCTGTCAGCAGATCAGTGCTGGCGATAATCAAAAGCCGTAAGTCTTAAAGATTAGCTAGAAATAAACAATTAACAGGGAGCGTCATTATGAAGTTATCAGCAGGAGCTAAGTTCCGACAAGCTGTGCAAGACAACGAGCCATTGCAGATCGTCGGTACGGTGAATCCGTATTGCGCGATGATGGCAAAGAACTTAGGGCATCAGGCGATCTATTTGTCGGGTGGAGGTATCGCCAATGCGTCTTATGGTTTGCCTGATTTAGGTATTACGACATTGAACGATGTGTTGGTGGATGTTGAACGTATTACCAACGCGTGTGATCTGCCATTGCTGGTGGATATCGATACGGGATTTGGTGGCGCATTCAATATTGCACGTACCATTCGTGCTATGGAGAAGGCAGGCGCAGCAGCAATCCATATGGAAGACCAAGTGGCCCAGAAACGCTGTGGTCATCGACCAAATAAAGCGATTGTAAGTCAGCAAGAGATGGTCGATAGAGTCAAAGCGGCAACCGATGCTAGAACCGATGACAGCTTTGTGATTATGGCGCGTACGGATGCATTGGCGGTTGAAGGCATTGATAGCGCAATTGAGCGAGCGATAGCTTGTGTTGAAGCGGGCGCAGACATGATCTTCCCTGAGGCGATGAATCAACTCGACCAATACGTGAAGTTCTCGGCAGCTTTGAAATCAGCAACGGGTAAGCATGTGCCTATTCTCGCGAACATCACTGAGTTCGGCCAAACACCACTCTACAACTGTAACGAGTTAGCCCAATCAAGTGTCGACATGGTGCTTTACCCATTGAGTGCGTTCCGTGCGATGAATAAAGCGGCTGAGAATGTTTACAAGCACTTGTTAGTTGAAGGCAATCAGGAAGCTCTGTTGGATTCAATGCAAACCCGTAAAGAGCTTTACGAACACCTTAATTACCACGACTACGAGAACAAGCTTGATCAGTTGTTTTCAAGTGAAGGGTAAACCAGTTTCAATTAATCAAAAATCAACTTAATCCAATAACGTGAAATGGTTAGTCGCCATATCCAGTACCGATGATAAAGATCATCGGACACATAAACAGGCAGCACCAAAGAGTGCAGGCGGCTAACACAGAAAAGGAGTTCACCATGTCTGTATCTTTGAGTGATAAAGCAGCTGTCGATAAGGCTTCAACAGAAAACCAACAACAAAGCGCAAAAACAGCAAGTACACCAGTAAGCGCACCTGCAATAGGTGGTGCTGGTCTACGTGGCCAAAGTGCGGGAACTACGGCGCTATGTACGGTAGGCCAGTCAGGAACGGGTTTGACCTACCGTGGCTATGACATAACCGACCTTGCTAATCATGCTCAGTTCGAAGAAGTGGCGCATCTGCTACTAAGAGGTCACTTACCCACTGAAAAAGAGCTCGATGATTACAAAATATTGTTAGTTGGTCTGCGCGGCTTGCCTCAACCTTTGAAAGCGGCCTTAGAACTGATCCCTGCAGACGCTCATCCAATGGATGTGATGAGAACGGGCTGTTCAATGCTAGGTAATCTAGAGCAAGAGTCTGACTTCTCCGAGCAACTGCCTGCGACTGAACGAATGCTCGCGCTTTTCCCTGCCATTATTTGTTATTGGTACCGCTTTAGCCATGATGGCGTGCGAATTGATACTGAAGATCAAAGTGAAGCCTGTCTGGGTGGCTACTTCTTGAAAATGCTAACGGATAAAACACCTAGTGAACTTCATAAGAAGGTGATGCACTGCTCGCTAACTCTGTATGCGGAGCATGAGTTTAATGCTTCAACCTTTGCGGCTCGTGTGTGTGCATCAACGTTGTCGGATATTCACTCGTGTGTCACCGCAGCGATTGGTACTTTGCGAGGCCCATTGCACGGTGGAGCAAATGAAGCGGCGATGGAAATGATCCAAGATTGGCAAACCGCTGATGAAGCAGAAACTAACATCATGCAGATGCTTGCTAACAAAGACAAAATCATGGGCTTCGGTCATGCCATTTACCGTGAGAGCGACCCCCGAAATGCGCTAATCAAGCGTTGGTCAAAAGAGTTAGCTCAAGAGGTGGGAGATGAACAGCTTTACGCCGTTTCAGAACGTGTTGAAGCGGTAATGAAGCGCGAGAAAGGCTTGTTCTGTAATGCTGACTTCTTCCATGCATCGGCTTATCACTTCATGGACATCCCAACCCAATTGTTTACTCCTATCTTCGTGATGAGCCGCCTTACGGGTTGGACGGCACACGTATTCGAGCAAAGAGAAAACAATCGAATTATTCGTCCAAGTGCAGACTACACCGGCCCAGAACATCAAGACTGGCTGCCTATTCATCTACGTTAGTCCTCTATATCGAGCCGACTTATATATCGAGGTGACTTTTCTCTTCTTGTGATAAGGCCTCGAGAACCAACGAATAGAATTTAACAGATAATGGTGGATGTATGTCTGATGTAAAACTTGAACAAGCTCAGTACCTTGATAAAAATCAGTACCGGAAACTTTTACCCGGAACCCATTTAGAGTATTTCGATGCTTGCGAAGCGGTAGAAGCGATATCTCCGGGCAGTTATAAAACCTTGCCTTATACGTCGAGAGTATTGGCAGAGCAATTAGTAAGACGCTGTGATCCTGAAACTCTTGAAGACAGCTTAAAACAGATCATTGACCGTAAGAGCGACCTAGATTTCCCTTGGTATCCTGCGCGCGTGGTGTGTCATGACATTCTTGGTCAAACAGCCTTGGTTGATTTGGCTGGATTAAGAGACGCGATTGCCGACCAAGGCGGAGACCCTGCCAAGGTGAACCCCGTTGTTGAAACCCAACTGATTGTTGATCACTCTCTGGCAGTGGAACACGCAGGCTTTGATAGCGAAGCCTTTGATAAAAACCGCGCGATTGAAGAGCGGAGAAACGAAGACCGTTTTCATTTTATTGAATGGTGTAAAACCGCGTTTAAAAACGTGAGTGTGATCCCTGCTGGTAACGGGATCATGCACCAGATTAACTTGGAGAAAATGTCTCCAGTTATTCAATCTAAAGAAGGCGTCGCGTTTCCTGATACCTGTGTCGGCACAGACAGCCATACTCCTCATGTCGATGCTCTGGGCGTTATTGCGATTGGTGTGGGCGGCTTGGAAGCTGAGACTGTGATGCTCGGTCGTCCGTCAATGATGCGTTTGCCTGATATTGTCGGCGTTAAACTAACGGGTCAACGACAAGAAGGGATCACCGCAACGGATATTGTGCTTGCGATTACTGAGTTCCTTCGCAATGAGAGAGTGGTCTCAAGCTATTTGGAATTCTTCGGTGAAGGGGCTCGTGCACTGACCATTGGTGACCGCGCAACCATCTCCAACATGACGCCAGAGTACGGTGCGACAGCGGGTATGTTTTACATCGATGAGCAGACTATTCAATACCTGAAACTCACTGGTCGAGAGCCTGAGCAGGTTGAACTAGTCGAACGCTACGCCAAGCAAACCGGGCTATGGGCTGACGATCTAGACTCTGCTCAATACGAACGTGTATTAGAGTTTGATTTATCGAAGGTTGAGCGCAATCTTGCAGGGCCATCCAATCCCCATCGTCGTTTGCCAACCAGAGAGCTGGCTGAACAAGGCATCAGTCAAGCATCTTGGAAAGAGCAGCATGCTAAGCAGTACAGCGATGATCAGATGCCCGATGGTGCCGTGATCATCGCAGCAATTACCTCTTGTACTAACACCAGTAATCCGAGAAACGTGGTCGCCGCAGCATTGGTGGCTAAGAAAGCCAATCAGCTTGGATTAGTTCGTAAACCGTGGGTGAAAACGTCATTTGCTCCAGGTTCTAAAGTTGCCAAGCTCTATCTTGAGTCGGCAGGTTTGCTACCTGAGCTGGAACAATTAGGCTTCGGTATCGTGGGTTATGCGTGTACTACCTGTAACGGAATGAGTGGGGCGTTGGATCCTACAATCCAACAAGAGATCATCGACCGCGACCTGTACTCAACCGCTGTGTTGTCAGGAAATCGAAACTTTGATGGTCGAATCCATCCCTATGCAAAACAAGCGTTTTTAGCCTCACCGCCATTGGTGGTTGCTTACGCGTTGGCTGGCACGATTCGCTTTGATATCGAGAAAGACAGCTTAGGCACCGACAACAATGGTAAGCCAATCTACTTAAGTGATTTATGGCCGAGTGATGCCGAGATCGATGCCGTTGTCGGTGAGCACGTTAAGCCTCAGCAATTCCAACAAATCTACGTGAAAATGTTCCAGCCAGACGAGGAACAGGTGACGACTGAACCGCTTTATGACTGGCGACCTCAAAGTACCTATATTCGCAGACCACCTTATTGGGAAGGGGCTCTTGCGGGAGAACGAAGCCTATCTGGTATGAGACCTTTAGCGATTCTGGGTGACAACATCACCACAGATCACTTATCCCCTTCAAATGCGATTCTCGCTTCGAGCGCTGCGGGGGAATACCTCACCAAAATGGAAGTGCCGGAAGAGGATTTTAACTCTTACGCGACCCATCGAGGTGATCACTTAACCGCACAACGAGCAACGTTCGCTAACCCTAAGCTGTTTAACGAAATGGTGAAAGACGCTGGAGAAGTCGTGCAAGGTTCATTAGCAAGAGTTGAACCCGAAGGCCAAGTTACGCGAATGTGGGAAGCGATAGAAACCTACATGAACCGTAAACAGCCTTTGATTGTCGTGGCGGGTGCCGATTATGGCCAAGGTTCATCACGTGATTGGGCTGCCAAAGGTGTGCGCTTAGCGGGTGTTGAAGTGATTGTTGCTGAAGGGTTTGAACGAATTCACAGAACCAACTTGGTTGGCATGGGCGTGCTGCCTCTGCAATTCAAAGCGGGGAACAATCGCAACACCTTAGAACTGGACGGCACCGAGCTTTACGACGTGTACGGTGACATTGAAGCCTGTTCTGATTTGGCTCTAGTTATCACTCGTAAAAACGGTGAAAAGCTTGATGTTCCTGTGACCTGCCGACTAGACACCGCAGACGAAGTGAATGTGTACAGCGCTGGTGGCGTATTGCAACGTTTCGCTAAAGACTTTCTCGCACAGTAGGAGCTAGTTATGAACATCAAACAGATAAAAGTACCTGCTACCTACATGCGGGGCGGAACAAGTAAAGGCGTTTTCTTCAACTTAAGTGACTTACCTGAAGCTGCGCAAGTTGCCGGAGAAGCTCGAGACGCATTACTTCTGCGCGTGATTGGTAGTCCAGATCCTTATGGCAAACAAACCGACGGCATGGGTGGTGCAACATCCAGTACCAGTAAAACCGTTATTGTTTCGAAAAGCAGTAAAGCCGATCACGATGTTGATTACTTATTCGGCCAAGTAGCAATAGACAAGCCGTTTGTCGATTGGAGCGGTAACTGCGGCAATCTGTCTGCTGCAGTGGGCCCATTTGCAATTCATAGTTGCTTAGTCGATTCGAATCGTATTCCAGAAAACGGTGTGGTCGAAGTGCGAGTATGGCAAGTGAACATAGAGAAAACCATTATTGTTCATGTACCTATCACCAATGGGAAAGTCCAAGAGTTAGGTGACTTTGAGCTCGATGGTGTCACTTTCCCCGCCGCTGAGATCCAAGTCGATTTCCTAGATCCAGCCGATGCGAGTGGCTCTATGTTCCCAACAGGGAATGTTGTCGATTTTTTAGATGTTCCAGATCTGGGGTGTATTAAAGCGACATACATCAATGCCGGAATACCCACCATTTTTGTCGATGCTGAATCGGTTGGTTACCAAGGCACAGAGCTTCAATCCGATATCAATAGCGATGCCAAAGCCTTGGCTCTGTTTGAGTCCATCCGAGCACATGGTGCAGTAGCTATGGGTCTTATTGATTCTTTAGAACAAGCTGAATCACGCCAACACACACCTAAAGTCGCGTTTGTTGCTAAGCCTCAAGCGTACCAAGCCTCCAGTGGTAAATCGGTTGCTGCCGAAGATACTGACCTTCTGGTGCGTGCTTTGTCTATGGGACAACTGCATCACGCCATGATGGGGACAGCTGCGGTCGCCATTGCTTCAGCGGCGAGTGTGCCAGGTACGTTAGTGAACTTGGCAGCCGGTGAGGGTTCCCGAGATTTTGTGACCTTTGGTCATCCATCAGGAACCTTAAAAGTGGGTGCTAAAGCTATTCAGACGGAAAGCGGTTGGAAAATAGAACGGGCGATTATGAGTCGCAGTGCCCGAGTGATCATGGAAGGTGCCATTCGTGTGCCTTTTCCCAAGTAAAGCGACTGTCGTGAACGGTTAAATGTTCACGAACACAACGCTGAGAAAAGAGTGCAATCAAGTGCTACTGCCAAAAGCTAGGCGCTTGGAATAATGGATAAATCATGGAGGAGGCACTATGTCTGCTACGAATCGAATGAACAGAAAAACAGATTACATCACCGAGTATCAATGGGCTAGGGAAGACCCCAATTCGTTCTGGGAAACGCAAGCACAAGCGATAGATTGGTTTGAACCACCAAAAACGATATTACAAACTGACGATAACGGTATTGAACGTTGGTTTCCTGATGGGGTGATGAACACCTGCTGGTTGGCGCTTGATTACCATTGTGAAAATGGCCGTGGTGGCAATACCGCGCTGATTTACGATTCTCCAGTTACAGGAAATCAATCCTCATACACTTACAATCAATTGCGTGACCAAGTGGCAAAAGTCGCAGGTATGTTAGCCACGCAAGGCGTTACCAAAGGCGATCGTGTGGTGATCTACATGCCAATGATTCCTGAAGCGGCAATGGCAATGCTGGCTTGTGCTCGACTAGGCGCGGTGCATTCGGTGGTGTTTGGTGGTTTTGCTCCTCATGAGCTTGCCGTTCGTATCGAAGATGCTGAACCGAAGGTCTTGATTACTGCCTCCTGTGGTGTCGAGATAAACAAAGTCTTGCCATATAAACCGATGGTTGATCGAGCGATCATGGACAGTCGTTGGAAGCCCGAAAAAGTGGTGGTATTCCAAAGAGAGCTGTCTCTAGCCGAATTGAACAATGAACGCGATGTACTTTGGCAACAAGCGGTTGAGGATGCTTTGCCTCACGTGTGTGTGCCTGTTCTAGCAACTGACCCACTATATATCTTGTATACATCAGGAACGACGGGTAAGCCAAAAGGCGTGGTACGTGACAATGGTGGTCATGCGGTAGCGATGAAATACTCGATGAGCACTATCTACGATATGCCGCAAGATGGTGTGTTTTGGGCAGCTTCTGATGTCGGCTGGGTAGTGGGGCATTCCTATATTGTGTATGCGCCATTGATTCATGGCTGTACGACCATTTTGTTTGAAGGCAAGCCAGTAAGAACACCAGATCCCGGCGCATTCTGGCGTGTGTGTGAAGAGTACAACGTCGATGTGTTATTTTCCGCGCCAACGGCATTTAGAGCAATCAAGAAAGAAGATCCTGAAGGCGAGTTGCTCACCAAGTATGACTTATCATCGCTCAAGTCGATTTTCATGGCTGGTGAGCGCTTAGACCCGCCAACATTGGATTGGGTCGAGTCTCATACCAATAAACCGGTTATCGACCACTGGTGGCAAACCGAAACGGGTTGGGCTATTTCTGCCAATCCAACAGGGCTTGAATCTTTGCCTGTAAAAGCGGGTTCTTCAACCAAGCCAGTACCCGGTTACCAAGTGGAGATCCTCAATGAGTTGGGTGAAATCGCACAAACGAATCAACAAGGGTTTGTGGCACTTAAACGACCATTGCCGCCTGGTTGTTTACCCACGGTATGGCGCAATCATGATCGGTTTGAATCCGGCTATTTGAGTCAGTTCCCGGGCTATTATGTTTCTGGGGACGGTGGCTATCTTGATGAAGATGGGTATCTATTTATCATGGGCCGTATCGACGATGTGATAAACGTAGCGGGACACCGTCTGTCGACGGGAGAAATGGAAGAAATCGTGGGTGGTCACCCAGCCATTGCAGAATGCGCGGTAGTCGGTATTCACGATGACTTAAAAGGACAACTTCCATTAGGTCTAGTTGTGTTAAAAGATGGCGTAAAAGTCGATGGCATTGAGTTACAAGCGGAGTTGGTTGGCAAGGTTCGCAATGAGATTGGCGCGGTCGCCTGTTTTAAGCAAGCCTTGGTTGTTGAGAGACTACCCAAGACACGTTCAGGTAAGATCTTACGCAGAACTATCCGACAGATCGCAGAAGGTGAACAATATGTGGTGCCTTCGACGATTGACGACCCTACCAGCTTAACTGAAATTGCTGAAAGGCTCGGCAAATAGACGTCGCAGTTTAGGTAATCTCACCTTCGGCTTGTTTATTAATGCATAACCCAGCGTGATGGTTTACCTAAACTCTACTTTATTCATCCGCTTATCCATTGCGTTTACTATGACCTCATTATGAATCCCACATATTGAGGTCTTTTTATGCGAGCTTACTTTTTGTTGATTGCTTTACTGGTCAGTGGTGCTGCTAGTGCCAGTATTTCAAAGGATGAAGCGAGTAGGGCGTTGCTAGAGCCATTGAGTCATCCCAAGATATTTAAATGTGTGTCCAAGACTGGCGTCGATCTCTATCAAGCGGTTTTTGATATGGGCGTGGGTTATGAAGCCGACCCGATTAACTCGAAGATGATCGTTAATTCAAGGAAAGGCCGCTACGAATATCAAATCTTAGGCGCGGTAAGATCTGAAAGAGCTGGTGAAATTGTTGTGTTGACTCGTCATGTAGGAGACGGTGTTAAAGTTGCCGCAATGATTGATGACGAAAATGGCAAGATACTGGGGATCGGCGATAAAAATCATTATCGAGATTGCGGTGTTAGGCCACCGCCTAGTGCAGAAAATATGCAAAACTTTTGGTCCAAAGGCTAAGAGTGACATCTGAAAGAGAATAATTATAGAGAAAGAGCGATTGAGGCGACCTAATTGGTCGCCTTTTTTGTTTGTCAGGCTAAGGCGAGCTCAAAGATATATATCAATAAGCACTTATGCGATGGTTGAATGATACATAACTGAACATGATGTATCGTCTAAACGTGGCTTTATTTATCTCATTAACGGTTCTGCTTAAGATGGCTCTATTCCAAACGAAGAACTAAGCGAGACTCCTATGAAATTCACTAAACCTTTTCTTTTAGCGACACTGATTGTGACTCTTTCTGGTTGCGCATCACCAGCAATGGATAACGAAAATGAGAATGCTGCACGTAATCGTGGTGCTGTGGGTGGTGCTTTATTAGGAGCGACAGCAGGCGCTCTAACTGGAGATGCGAGCTTAGCCGTGAAGGGTGCTGCATTGGGTGGTGTGACCGGTGGTGTTGCTGGTTCAATGAAAGATACGGACGATGCAAGAAACGCACAACGAACCCAAGTCACTGCTGATGGTCTGGCGCAAGACAATCGTACCGATGCAGAAAAGCGAGTTGCTGAAGTAGAGGCTGAAATTAAGCTTATTGAACTAGAACAACAGCTTGCTGATCTCAAAGAAGAGAAAGAGGACAACGGCGCATAAAGCTGAAGCTACAACTAAAGCTAAAGCTAAAGCTAAAGCTAAAGCTAAAGCCTAGATATTCGTTTAATTGAAAATTATTCAAACAGAATGGCCACGTAATGTGGCCGTTTTTGTATCTAAAATACACACTTCAAACAATGAATTAATTCAATAACTTGTATAGATACTCGTGGCAAGTAAACTAGACTCAGTTTAGATATTAATTTGGTTTGAGAAGCGCAATAGTCATGAATGTCACCTTAAGGGCCGCAAAGCACGCGGATCTGGAACAACTTAACGAGTTAATGTTCGATCTCCACCATCATCACCACCTTGCTAGCCCAGAGCACTTTAAAACGGCAGAAGAGATTGAGCAGGAAAAAAGCATTGCACGTTACTTGGATGATCCTGAATGCTTGGTTTATGTGGCATTAAAAGGTGAGCTCATTGTTGGCTTTATCTCCGGACATTTTTGTGAGCTTATCTCAACGGTGAGTAAACCGGTGCCGATGGGGAGTGTCGATGAACTGTTTGTCTTGCCTGATTATCGAAAAGAATCGATTGCTGAAAAGTTGTTTAGCAAAGTTGAAGCGACTTTTGATGATTATGGGGTTGAACAAGTCTTTGTAGAGGTTTGGGACTTTAATTCACCTGCCAAGGACTTCTATCAAAAAATGGGGTTCACACCTCACATTCAATGGATGAGGAAGGCTTTGCACAAAACGTAGACAGCGATTTTGTGCGTGTTTGATTACACTAAAGCAGTCTTTAACTTTTTCTCTTATTTTTAGGTAAACTCGTTGGCTATTCGATATTTATTAGTTTTCATATTGTCTCTTTTGAGTACTACTTCCGCTTGGGCAAGCAACACTTTGCCCGATCATATCGCGGGCGCCTTGTGTGTAGTACGTGCTGATAACCAAATCGTGTTGGTTGATGAGTTGATTACAGGTCAATTGTCTCTACCGGGAGGCACTGTGGTTTCTGGTGAACCGCCATCGGTCGCGGCGCAACGAGAAACTTGGGAAGAGGCGGGGTTGTCGGTAACGGTCGGTGATGTGTTGGGATATACCGACAGTGCCGTTGTGTATGATTGTGTCTCTGACTCTGAAGTGATCAGTTACAAAGCTCGAAATGAGTTAGGTGGCTTTGAGCTACCAATCTGGTTTGCTCCTCATTACGGCGTAGAAGTCAGCCGAGCGATGTTACTGCCTCCTACTGAATTACAAGATCACCAATACCGCTATCCAGAACAGTGGTCTGAGATTAACGAATTCTTTCTATCCGCGACAGACCAACCGGTGACGTATGTGACTGAGCTGGTGGGCGCAGCACCTAAGGTTCATCAAGTTGAATTAGATTGGATTGTGTCGCTTCAAAACGCGTTCGATAATATGCCAAGCGTGTTTGCGAATACTGTGCTTTTAACTGACTCGTTAGCGAAGCCATGGGTTTTCATCGTGATATTGCCGCTAATTGCTTGGCATTTTGGCCGTAACTTCGCGTTGAAGTTTGGCTTCACTTTGATCTCGGTGACATTGCTCACTTTAATCGCCCACCAAGGGTTTGGTTTTCCACGTCCGCATGCTTACTTGCCAACATTGAAGCTAGTGATGAGCAGTGGGTATAGCTTTCCAAGTTTATTGGCTGGCTTGTGGGTGAGTTTAACCTTGTTAGTCTTTTGGAAACTAAAGCGCCTCTTGGAGCAAAAATCGATTTTGATAGTGCTCGCGGGCCTATTTTGGATTATGCTATTTACGTCTTATTCAGGCAGTGCGTTCTTTAGTGATGTCTTAATGGGAGGCGTATTGGGCGCGTTAACGACTTGGCACATCGTGAGATTAGACGCGAAACCGGATGTTGATATTAGTGCTTTATTGAGTTCTAAAGGTGTTTGGTGGGCATTGTGCTTACTGTCGATTGTTCTCACGGTGATATGGCCACTGCCAACATTCTCTTTCTGGGTAGCAATTTTGATGACGATTGCATGCTTAGTAACGTTAACGGATTCGAAGCCTTTGGTCGGCCAGTTCTCATTCAAGATTGTATTTGGAGTGATGGCTATGTTGTTAGCGGGGAATCTACTGATTAGCTGGGCTGGAAGTTTCGTCTCATTCAGTGGCATCGCTTCATTTATCGTTGAGACCTTACGTTTCCCAATATTGATTCTGTTTGGTGTGGTGGCATTTCGTCTGCCATGGAAAAGAGAGTAAGCGAGTCGACTAACACAAAATCAAAAAGGCTGTGCAGTGCACAGCCTCTGTCATTTCTGCAACAAGCAAAAAGTAATTCTCATTAGAACCTGTTCAGCGTTTATGAGTTGAAAATAAACTTCTCAATCGCGACCGCTACACCATGGTCGTCGTTGCTCGCTGTGATGTGATCCGCCAGTTTCTTGGTTTCTTCCATTGCGTTTTCCATTGCAATGCCAAGGCCAGCGTATTCAAGCATATGATGATCGTTTTCAGCGTCACCCATGCAGATTACTTCTTCCGCTTTAATACCCAAGTGCTTAGCTATCGCCTCAATACCGACACCCTTGTTTGAATTTGGGTTTAGGAACTCTAAGAAGAATGGTGCACTTTGCACGATAGTAAATTGAGTCTTAAGCTCTTGTGGCAACTTGCCGATGATTTCAGTCAGCTTGCTTGGTTCTGCGACAATCATAGTTTTGATGATTTCGTGGTCATCTTCTAGTTGAGAAAAGTCGAACTCGGTAATCTCTAAGCCATTAATACGCGCTTCAATAGCTGTGTACTCATTGTTTTCAGGCGTGATTAAGCCATGAATCTTGCTGAATGCATGAACATAACCGCCAAGCTGTACAGCGAGGGCTGCGATCTCTTTCGCGGCTTTACCATTGCTGATCTCACTGTGAATGAGTTCTTTTGTAGAGACGTTTTGAACCATAGAGCCGTTGTAGAAGAGCACAAAGTCATCTTCGCCGTTGATTGAAAGCTCGTCTAACTTACTCTGCATGCCTTCTAAAGGACGACCAGAAGCCAGAACCACTTTCACACCTGCAGCGCGTGCTTTGGCAATCGCGTCTTTGTTCTCTTGAGAAATTACTTTATCACTGTTGAGCAGTGTGCCATCCATATCAAGAGCAATCAGTTTGTACATGTTGTTCCTTACTAAAAAATTAAAAGCTAACGAAATCTAATGGGCGAAAGGATAAGGGAACTTGAAAGTTCAGGCTAGGGCTTTGATCAACTCATTTATCAGTACTCATTTGTTTGACCAAAAGGGGCAAGTGCTTTAAGGTCTGCGGTTGATTAATTTCATCAAATGATTGAGCTGAGGGTAAGTTGTACAAGATTAATGAAATGTTTGAAACCATCCAGGGCGAGGGCGTATTTACCGGCGTTCCTGCTGTTTTTGTTCGACTGCAAATTTGCCCTGTAGGCTGTTCTTGGTGTGATACCAAACAGACTTGGGAAGCGTTGCCGGAAGATGAAACGAGCCTTGGTGATATTATGGTTAAGACAGAGGATTCACCGACTTGGTCTGCAATTGATGCGCAAGGAATCGTGAATGAATATATCAAGCAAGGTTACACCGCGAAGCACATTGTGATTACTGGTGGTGAGCCGTGCATCTATGATCTTGTCCCTCTTACTGAAGCATTTGAGCAGCACGGTTGTCGCTGTCAGATTGAGACCAGCGGAACATCAGAAGTAAAAGCCACACCGGACACTTGGGTTACGGTGTCACCAAAAGTCGCAATGAAAGCCAAGTTGGATATCCTTGATAGCGCACTCGTTCGTGCGAATGAAATCAAGCACCCTGTCGGTACAGGTAAAGATATCGAGCAACTAGAAGCTCTTATTGCTAGAGCCGATGTTCCTGAAAATACAGTCATTGCACTTCAGCCGATTAGCCAAAAAGATCGCGCGACGCAACTTTGTATTGATACCTGCATTGAGCGCAATTGGCGCTTATCAATCCAAACTCACAAATATTTGAGCATCGCATAGGTTGCATTTGTTTACTGGCCTAGATAAGTCGCTAGTAGAAGATTCTCGTAAGGATTTAAGATGAAAAAAGCAGTCGTAGTATTCAGTGGTGGTCAAGACTCAACAACGTGTCTTGTTCAAGCTTTAAAAGAGTATGATGAAGTTCATGCGATTACGTTTGACTATGGTCAGCGCCATAGACTCGAGATTGAAGTGGCTGAGTCGTTATCGAAAGAGCTTGGTGTGAAAGCGCACAAAGTGATGGATGTGACTCTGTTGAATGAACTGGCTATCAGCTCTCTGACTCGTGACGATATTCCTGTGTCTCATGAGCTACAAGAGAATGGACTACCAAACTCTTTTGTTCCTGGTCGTAATATTCTGTTCTTAACTTTGGCGGGTATTTACGCTTACCAAATCGGTGCAAATACCGTAATCACGGGCGTGTGTGAAACTGATTTCTCAGGCTACCCTGATTGTCGTAATGACTTTGTAAAAGCGATGAACTCTGCGCTTGTACAAGGTATGGACAAGCCGCTTGATATTAAAACACCGTTAATGTGGCTCAACAAAGCTGAAACATGGGCGTTGGCCGACCAGTACTCAGCACTTGAGCTTGTTCGCAATAAAACACTGACTTGTTACAATGGCATCATCGGTGATGGTTGTGGCGATTGCCCAGCGTGTGAACTGCGTAAAGTTGGCCTTAACGATTACCTAGGTGATCGTGAAGGTATTATGGCTGAGTTGGTTCGCAAACAGACTGAGAATAAATAACCTAAGGTCAATCAATTGGTTCGTTGTAAGCATCAATGATGCAGTTTCGGCCGTTGCTCTTTGCTTGATACAGTGCTTGGTCAAGCACAGAGTACAAGTCATCAAAGTCACTTAATGCGTTTGAGGTTGCTAGATAAGCAAAACTCGCGGTTACATTAAGTGGCTTTTTGCTTTCTGTTAAGAAGACTGTGCTTGATATGGCGTAATGTAGCTCTTCGACGCGCTCTCGCACGTCTACAGGCTTGGTATTGGTTAGCATGATGAGAAATTCTTCGCCTCCTAAGCGACCAAACAATTCGTCATTCATTAAGTGTTTTCGTATTTGCTGACTAATATGGATGAGCGCTCTATCACCGGTAGGGTGTCCATGCTCATCATTGATCGTCTTGAATTTATCCAGATCAAGCAGAACGAGGACATGTTGCTTGTCCGTTCCTTTACAGCGTCTGACTCGTTTGATTCTTCGTATTATTTCGGTCCGGCCATACGCTTTTGTCATCGCATCGATGGAAGCTTTTGCGCGAATCGTTTTGTTTATCAATACCGTAAAGCTTGCAGCACAAAGCAACAGAATAACAACGATGTTGTACATCCATCTTTGATGTTCCATTTTTTCAATTTGAACGCGGTCGAGCTTCGCCTGATGTGTCAGGAAAGAGCTCTCAAGTTCCTGCTCATATTTGGCGTGCGTTAAGCCGAGGGCTTCGAGTGCGAGTCGATTGTCGATGTCTCTAGCTTCCATTTGTATTGACGAGTATCGCTGGTAGAAATAGAAAGCTTGTTGGTAATCGCCGAGTGATTGATGAATATCAGAAAGCTGCAGGAGTGACTGAGCGATGTACTTGTGTCTTGTGACTTGCTCGGATACTTCTAGAGCTTGCTGAGCATAATTGAGCGCCTCGGTTGTCAACTTTTGCTCTTCGAACATGTCGCTTATCGCCAAGTAAGCGTTAATACGAATGACGTCGTTACTCAATTCATTCGAATCTGACAGAGAGTTGACTAAGTAACCTCTTGCCAAATCATAGTCTCTAATTTGAGTGTAAGCTTTTCCTAAGCCAAGACTTGTTAGTGCGATACCGTAGCTATGCGACGATGAGCTCAGCAGTGTTCTTGCTGTTTGAAAGTGGTTAATTGCTAAGTCACTTTGCTCTTGGTTAAGGTAGAGATCTGCAAGGCTATGATGCACTTGTGCTTTCATCAAGTCAGAAGCACTTTCTCTTAGTGTGAGTGCTTCTTTGAGGTATTCTGCCGATTTTTCATATTGCTTTAACTCTTTGAGCAAATTACCCACATCGTTATAGATCCCCGAAATGTCATGTCCTGGTGGGAACACGTTGATCAGTGCGAGATAGGTGCTTAACGCTGCTTGATAGTCGCTACGAAAATGGTGATTGTTGGCGATGACTCGATAAGTTCCAAACTTAGGCAATACTGGATCTGCAATGTCATGTAAATCCGATTGAAGTGCAGAGCAGTAATAGTTTGCTTGATGGTATTTTGCTTGCTCGTTCAAAGATCGACATAGTTGGTATTTTAGTAGCGCTCTTCCAGTTAAATCACTACGTGATTGCATCTTCGCCAATAGTGTCAGAAAGCTTTGTTGCGCTTCCTCATATTGGCCTTGGCTATCTTTCATTAAAGCAGAAATAAACGTTTGTTCAATCGCTTGGTACTCACTGTCGTTTGAAGCGATTCCATAGAACGGTTGATCTCGGTGGCTCATGTATTGGTATAACAAAGATGAAAGGTAAAGCTTATCCCCATAGACGGTTGAGCCAATGTAACGGGTTTGCAGCATGTTTAACGCACGCGATGGGGAATGAGTTAGAGTCGAGAGATAGAGTGTATTCCAATCAGCATTTGGAGTCGTGTTTGAATCCAAATTGGATGAGTTGAAAGGAGAGTCCTGATGATGATCTTGTGTTGATACTTGGCCATGAGAATAAAAGCTAATGAACAGTAGAAGGGTAATAAAAACAGAGTGAGTCACAAGAAACGATCTATCAGATAAAGAACGATATTCTATTATTAGTTTGATGTTGCTTCAAATTTTGAATTGTATGGGTAGGAGGTTATGCGAGGTAAGTCTCTAATTTATTGATATTTATCAGAGGTGTATCGGTCGTACTGTTCGCACGACCGATATCGGAAATTAGATGTATAATTTCGCTAGGTCAGAAGGCTCAAGTTCTTTGCCTTCTAATGTTGCATTCCAGTTAATACCAACAAGAACGCCGTCTTCAGCTAGAGTCAGTAACCAATCTTCTACAAAGATATCTAGCGGAATTTCTAATACTTCGAAGTCAGCCCACTCTTCAACGTTGTGAGTCTGAGCATCTTCTTTTGAAGACCAAAAAGGCATCACTTCGCTGCTTTCGAATTCACTTGAGTCACATGCTAGCCAACCTTCTTCATTGCGAAGGCCCCATACCAGTTTAGTTTCTTGTGTTTCAGAAACGAAAAGTTCTAGATTTGCTTGAGTATCAGCTGTTAGTTTGCTCATGGATTAATTCTCTATGTTGATAACGACGCAAGATTAACATTATAGACGGCTTAGGTACATGCTATTCAAGGAATTATCACCATACTGAAACGTTAACTTGAGATCACGTTTCAGTATGGTACACGCAGGATAGAGCCTACTTTTTTATTTTGGTGAAGATGTGCCACTCTTCTTTGATGTTGCCTTTAAATCCAACAACGGAAGCGACAACTTTTCGATGTAGTGCGTGATTAACTTGGCTGTCATCACTGCTGAATTCAGAGTCGCCATGACCCACGATATTGACTCGAGATGGTTGAATACCATTACTGATAAGGGCACGTCTTACGTGGGATGCTCGCTCTTTTGACAGTTTTAAATTGTGTTTGGCATTGCCGACTTTGCTGGCATAACCTTGTAACTCAATCGATGTACCCTCGTAACGCTTCAAAAAAGCAGCCATCTGGCGTATCTGCCCTAGGAAAACAGGGTTAATTTCCGTAGAGTTATTAGCAAAGAGTATGTGGAGCTCTTTCTTTTCTGACGATTCAAAATATGAACCACAACCGTCGTTATCGATCTCTGCACCAACTTGCGTATCGGGACATAGATCTCGCGCGTTAATTACGCCGTCATTATCATCATCTTCGAGATCATAAATTTGCGTGATGTCTGGAAGAGCTCGATATTCAAATTCTTCATTGCTTGTTTCAGCTAAAACGTTGGCAGAGACAATCATGAGACAAAGCGGAAATACAGTCTTTATCAGCTTCATTAGTATTCTACCTTTTCATTCCATTCTTGAGGGGTTTCGACGCGTAACCCAGTTAACAGGTTTCCTGTTGCATTCATTACTCGGTATTTCGCGTATTGTTCGTCGTATTTGGCGTCCAGATAGCCCTTGCGGGCTTCGAATAGTTCGTTCTCGGTGTTAAGCAAATCGAGAAGGGTACGTTTACCGATGCGGTATTGTTTCTCATAAGAGATAACGGTGTCTGATGCCGAGTCTACGTGATCTGACAAGAACTCTTTTTGTTGAACGGTTAAATCAAGGGCACTCCAAGAAAGGCGTAAACTTTCTTCTACGTTTCGGAACGTACTTTCACGAAGGTCTTTCGCTTTGTTTAGTTGATAAGCGGCACTTTCTGCACGGTCTTGGTCTGAACCGCCGTTGTAAAGGTTGTATCTTAAACGAACCATCGCAGAAAACTCGTCACTGCTGCCTGGAGTGCCACCGGCATCATCGCGCCAGGTTTGAGCGGCTTCAAAAGAAACCGTTGGGTAGTTGGTGCTCTTAGATTGCTTGTATTGAAATTTCGCTGAGTCTACATCGGCTTGTGCAATCTTAATTACTGGGTGCTGATTAAACGCTTTTGCTAATGCGCCATCAACCGTGTAAGGGATAGCGCCTGCATCTGCGCGAGGGAAGGTTAACCCTAGCGGAGATTGACCCACAAGCCTTTTAAATTGCGTATGAGTGTCAAAAAGGTTGTTTTGCGCCGCAAGTAAATTACCGTGTGCTTTAGCAATACGTGCTTCTACCTGTGACATATCTGCCGTTGAACCAATACCTGACTCAACACGCTTGCGAATATCGCTGTATATTTTTTTGTGGGTTGCGAGGTTGTTTTCAGAGAGTGAAAGCACTTCATAAGCTTTTACCGCATCGAGATAAACCTTGGTCACTTCTAATGCGATATCTTGGGCATTAGATATCAATTGATAACGCACTGATTCCGCATCAGCAGCGGTACGGTCAATATCATTCGATGTATTAGCCCCATCCCAGATAAGCTGAGTTAGCGTAATTGTCGCTTCTTTCCGAGTCAGATCGGTCGTGCTTGAGTTAGTTGCTAGATCGGTATGCTCGTAACCAATACCTCCATCCAAGTCTATACTTGGACGATAAGCACCACCAGAAGCATCATTAAGATATCGCTTACTAACGTACTCATTGTATGCACTTTTAATGTCAGGATTGCTCTCCAACGTAAAAGCGACGGCTTGCTCTAGAGTTTGTGCCGCAACTGGAAAGGCCATTGCAATGGCTAAACTTAATGTAGTTGTTTGAATCCTATTCAATTTGCATCTCTCCAAAATGAGTCACATCTGAGTTTTAATTTTGCTAGATAATATACAAAATTTAGATGAACCGCCAAAAAAATCACGATCGCTAAAATAGCGCTCGCAAATGGTTGTCAATTTGTTAGCGATTATTGTGCGTTTTATGGTGTTTTGAAGCACTTGAAACGTCTATTAATATCTCAATTATTTTACGTTAGCACAATAACTTATCTCACTTTTGAGAGTATTTTAAATGTTGTCCTGTGTGACCCTTGTTATTGTGGAGTATATCACTTTGTTAAAAAATGCATTCATAACTATGAATTATATAGTTTTAAGTGTTATATTTTATCTAATATTATAAATATAATGTCACTATTTTGACGTTAATGACAAGAAATGCTTTTTTAGGGGTTTATATGGACATGACAACATTGAATTTGGGTGGTGCATTAGCACTTGGCCAGCGTATTGTTATCTCGGTAGATGGTACGATTAAAGTCTTAGAAGAAGGCCAACCACTACAAGCAGGGGATGTCGTTCTTGAATCTCAGAACGGGTCCAATGAACCTCAGGTATCGGCAAAACGCTTCTCATCAGAAGACGGCGAAATTGAGCTCGGCCAAGATATTGCGAATATCTTTGCCGCATTAGAAGAAGGTCAAGACCCGACCGAGCTAGGTGAGGAATTCGCAACGGCAGCTGGTCAAAACGGTTCAAGTTTGGCTTCTAGCGGAACTATTGAACGTGATGGTGAAGAAACCATTCCTGGTACAGAGTTCGTTACTACGGGTTTCGAATCATTGGGCTTATCTCGCACTCAAAGCCTGAGTCTTCTAGATGCTTTCCGTTCGATTGACCAACCTAACAATGCACCTACCTTTGTTGATAACAACAATGACTCTGTTGGTGACACTTTGTCGTTTTCAACGGATGAAGATACTCCAGTAAGCGGCAGCCTCTCTGCATCAGATGAAGATGGTGACTCATTGTCGTTTACTAAGGCAACCGACCCATCGAACGGTTCTGTTGTAGTAGACGAAAACGGCAACTGGACCTACACACCAAACGAAGATTACAACGGTAGCGACAGCTTCACGGTTATTGTCTCTGACGGTCAGGGCGGGACTGATACGCTGACAGTGAATGTGGGTGTGAATCCAGTCAACGATGCCCCAATCCTGGTTGATGGCAATGGCGATCCACTTGGCGACAGTGTGGCGGTAACCACCGATGAAGACACGCCAGTGAGCGGCTCACTGTCCGCATCAGACGACGATAACGACTCATTAAGCTTCTCTAAAGGCAGTGATCCATCTAATGGTTCAGTGACAGTTGATGAAAACGGCAACTGGAGCTACACACCAAACCAAGACTACAACGGCAGTGACAGCTTCACGGTCGTTGTGTCTGATGGTCAAGGCGGAACTGATACGCTGACGGTAAATGTGGGTGTTAATCCAGTCAACGATGTACCAACGCTGGTTGATGGCAATGGCGATCCACTTGGCGACAGTGTGGCGGTAACCACCGATGAAGACACGCGAGTGAGCGGCTCACTGTCCGCATTAGACGACGATAACGACTCATTAAGCTTCTCTAAAGGCAGTGATCCATCTAATGGTTCAGTGACAGTTGATGAGAACGGCAACTGGACCTACACACCAAACGAAGACTACAACGGCAGCGACAGCTTCACGGTCATTGTCTCTGACGGCCAAGGTGGAACTGATACGCTGACAGTGAATGTGGGTGTGAATCCGGTCAATGATGCCCCAATCCTGGTTGATGGTAATGGCGACCCACTCGGTGACAGTGTTGCAGTCACGACTGACGAAGATACGCCAGTTAGCGGTTTTCTTTCTGCATCAGATGGTGAAAATGACTCACTAAGCTTCTCAAAAGGCAGTGAGCCATCGAATGGTTCAGTGACAGTTGATGAAAACGGCAACTGGACCTACACACCAAACGAAGACTACAACGGCAGCGACAGCTTCACGGTTATCGTCTCTGACGGTCAAGGTGGTACGGATACGCTGATAGTGAATGTGGGAGTGAATCCAGTCAACGATGCTCCAACCCTAGTTGATGACAATGGTGACCCACTCGGTGACAGTGTTGCAGTCACGACTGACGAAGATACGCCAGTCAGCGGTTCTCTTTCTGCATCAGATGGTGACAATGACTCACTAAGCTTCTCAAAAGGCAGCGATCCATCGAATGGGTCAGTGACAGTTGATGAAAACGGCAACTGGACCTACACACCAAACGAAGACTACAACGGCAGTGACAGCTTCACGGTTATTGTTTCTGATGGCAAAGGCGGAACTGATACGCTGACGGTAAATGTGGGTGTGAATCCAGTCAACGATGAACCAACGCTGGTTGATGGCAATGGCGATCCACTTGGCGACAGCGTGGCGGTAACCACCGATGAAGACACACCAGTCAGCGGCTCACTGTCCGCATCAGACGACGATAACGACTCGTTAAGCTTCTCAAAAGGCAGCGATCCATCTAATGGTTCAGTGACAGTTGATGAAAACGGCAACTGGAGCTACACACCAAACGAAGACTACAACGGCAGTGACAGCTTCACGGTCGTTGTGTCTGATGGTCAAGGCGGAACTGATACGCTGACGGTAAATGTGGGTGTGAATCCGGTCAACGATGCCCCAATCCTGGTTGATGGTAATGGTGACCCACTCGGTGACAGTGTTGCAGTCACGACTGACGAAGATACGCCAGTTAGCGGTTCTCTTTCTGCATCAGATGGTGACAATGACTCACTAAGCTTCTCAAAAGGCAGCGATCCATCGAATGGTTCAGTGACAGTTGATGAAAACGGCAACTGGACGTACACACCAAACGAAGACTACAACGGCAGTGACAGCTTCACGGTCGTTGTGTCTGATGGCAAAGGCGGAACTGATACGCTGACGGTAAGTGTGGGAGTGAATCCAGTCAACGATGAACCAACGTTGGTTGATGGCAATGGCGATCCACTTGGCGACAGCGTGGCGGTAACCACCGATGAAGACACGCCAGTGAGCGGCTCACTGTCCGCATCAGACGGCGATAACGACTCATTAAGCTTCTCTAAAGGCAGCGATCCATCGAATGGTTCAGTGACAGTTGATGAAAACGGCAACTGGACCTACACACCAAACGAAGACTACAACGGTAGCGACAGCTTCACGGTTATTGTCTCTGACGGTCAAGGTGGTACCGATACTTTGACAGTGAATGTGGGTGTGAATCCGGTCAACGATGCCCCAGTTGCGGCGGCGAATGTTGAGACAGTCACAACCGAAGGTGGTGAAGAGATTCGTGGCACCGTGACGGCAACTGATGTGGATGGCGACACTCTGACTTACAGCGTGTCTGGTGAAACGCCAGCAGGTTTCACGTTGACAGGAAATACTTGGACGTTCAATCCAACGAATGATGCTTACGATTCACTAGCAGTCGGCGAGACGACAGACGTTGAAACGACAGTCTTAGTAGACGATGGCAACGGTGGTACCGACACCCAAAAGATCACCATCACAGTGACGGGCACCAACGACTTGCCAACGGCAAACGTTGATACGGACGTTGTGAATGAAAACAACAGCGTGACAGTGGATGTGCTGGCGAACGATACCGACTTAGATGACGGTGCGACACTGACACTTGATACCGTGGCGTCAGACAAAGGCACGGTGAGCATCGTTGATGGCAAGTTGGTCTTTACGGCCACGGCGGCAGACTTCGATCACCTAGCCAATGGCGTGGAAGAAGAAGTGGTCGTGACGTACACCATGAGTGACGAAACGGGCACGCCAATCACCTCGACGGCCACCATCACAGTGACGGGCACCAACGACTTGCCAACGGCAAACGTTGATACGGACGTTGTGAATGAAAACAACAGCGTGACAGTGGATGTGCTGGCGAACGATACCGACTTAGATGACGGTGCGACACTGACACTTGATACCGTGGCGTCAGACAAAGGCACGGTGAGCATCGTTGATGGCAAGTTGGTCTTTACGGCCACGGCGGCAGACTTCGATCACCTAGCCAATGGCGTGGAAGAAGAAGTGGTCGTGACGTACACCATGAGTGACGAAACGGGCACGCCAATCACCTCGACGGCCACCATCACAGTGACGGGCACCAACGACTTGCCAACGGCCCTTGATTTTTCGGTAACCCTAGACAACCAAGACGAAGCGTTCTTCACATTTGATGGTGGTCAATCGGGTAGTCAAGATAACGTAGGCGATGTAGAAGATGATGCTTCCGGAACGTCAGTTGATGTGAAGATTCTTGAAGAGCCTCTATTCGGTAACCTTTACGACGTTAGTGGTGGCGGCAAAGTACTGATTGAAGCTGGAGATATAATCAGTAGTGATGCTCAAGTCGAATATGAACAAGATCCCAATGCTGTAGATAAGCTTGATTTTGTAGCAAGTACTTTTGCAGGCCAAGTCAACAATGGGTCTAGCAGCGTAAGTTACTTACAGGGCAATGTATTAATAAGCTCGGGTATTTACGATGGTAGCTCCCCAGTCGACGCTAATGTAGTCGATACAAACTCTTATTTGGTTTACGACAGTCAAAACCAAGAAGATGGCTTTGGTGTCTCAACTAATGCGAATTCAACTAGCGGAGAGTTGGATGTAGTTAGCGGTGGCAACCAGGAATATATCTCTGTTGATTATTCTCAATCTGGTGCAACCATTACAGAAGCCAATATTGATTTTGGTAGTGTATTTGGAAATTACAATGCCGGAAATACTGCTGGAGGTCGTATTAATGTCCTCGCGCTTGATTCAGACGGTAATGTAGTTGGTACTTTCTATTTTGATAGTGACGAAACTGGTGATCATGCTCTTTCTATCGACAATAATGGTAATGCTACTGTTAATGTCTCTGTTCCTGATGGATTTACTGAGTTGCGAGTTTTCACTACGCAAGATGGTTCAGATGACCCCGATAAGAACTCAAATATTACATTGAAAGGAGTCGATGTAGTCAGTGCGGAACTTACTGAAGAAATAGATTATAAATCGGTAGACTCAGGAGGCTTGCTGAGTGACGAAACTGCTCAGTTAACAATTACAGATAATTCGGCGGGACAATCTCCCGTTGCACAAGACGATACAGTCTCTGTGTTCGGTGGCCTATCTGGTTACTATTACGGCTCTAATGATAGTATTAACGGTAATATAGACTCTGTTCAAGACGCATTAAATGTCATATCAAGCCAAGATGCAGATCTTACGTTTGAAGCTAGAGACATTAATTACACCCTGAATGGAAATACTAATGGCTTAAGTTCACAGGCTCAATTTGAAGACTTCTTGAACAGTGATGCTTCATCGTTAGAAGGTTCAATTGCTGATCACACAGATGGTGTCATTAAGATGAGCGGCTCTATTTATCTAGAGCAAGGGGACTTTGCATTTAAAGTTACAGCAGATGATGGTTATACCATTCTGATTGATGGTGTTGCGGTGGCAACGGTCGACCAAAATCAATCTTCTACAACGACCCTTCATGATTCATTTACTATCGATAGTTCGGGTTACCACTCAATTGAAGTCGTTTATTGGGACCAAGGTGGTGCTGCTAATCTAGACATTAATTTGGGTACTGTAGATGGTAATGGTAATTACAACAATGGTGAGCACGATTTAAACGACTTCCCATTGATTGGCGATGTTCTATCTGTACGAGAGGGTGAATCTTTGACTGTAGACTCGTCACTTCTTGTTGCTAATGATTATGATCCAAATACAGGTGATAGTTTTACTATTGTCGCCGATGGGTTTAGTTCGGCTGACGGAACTGTGTCATATGATCAGAACAGCGGTGAAATAACCTTCACGCCAAACAGTAATGTAACGGGTAGTGCGTCATTCACGTATACAATCGTTGATAGCTCTGGTCTTACTGATACGGCAGTCGTTACTACATCAGTTACTCCAATTAGTAATGGGCTAGTTGTTTCTGCAGACTTAGCTGCGTTGAGTTCTGGAGTCTCAGATGATGTCTTAAGCTTTGTATCTCAAGTGCAAAGTACAGGCCAGGCTAGTTATAATAATAGTTTGTATGGCGATGGAGCCAACATTGTTACTGATGGAACACAGGTGGCTGGTACTAACTCAGGCGATCTTATCGAATATGGATCTGGAACCCATTATTTAGCAAACGGTGGTGAAGGTAACGATATATTACTGGGTGGATCGTCCGTTAACGACATAATTGATGGTGGTGCTGGAGACGATATTTTGGTAGGTAGTGCCCTTGACGGTGGTTCGATAGAGCTTCGAGGCGACTCGATATCTGACAGTGGAGACGATATTTTAGTATCTCAGAACTCTGACCGTACAACGGCCTATCGTGGTTTAGATGGAACAGACGTAGCGTATTTGCCGGCCTCTTCTTCTGAA
Organism: Vibrio sp. NC2; assembly: GCF_025195005.1. Lineage (NCBI taxonomy): Bacteria > Pseudomonadati > Pseudomonadota > Gammaproteobacteria > Vibrionales > Vibrionaceae > Vibrio > Vibrio sp. NC2. Next base: position 12,842 of record NZ_JANVFC010000010.1, on the reverse strand, counting down.
CTTGAATATGTTTCTGGTAATGGTCAACCTTGGGACTTCCGCTTAATTAAAGACGTAGATGGTGATCCAGATAACAATATCTTGGCGAATCATGATTTTTATGGCCTTGAAACGTTATATCTACAGGATGGTAAGTTTGATGTGTCAGACGGTCAATTGACTAAGGTTTCTGAGGTATTTGAGTTAAGCATCGATATCGACTTATATGACAACGACGGTAGCGAGCAAGTAACTTCACTCGTGATTAGCGACGTACCAAGTGATGTAGTTTTATCTATAGGTACCAAGCAAGCAGATGGTACTTGGGTTATTGAGCCTAGTGAACTTGATGGCGAAGGTAAGCTGACTGTGATTGTTGAAGCGCCTGTAAATACTACACCAGTACTAACGGTTACCGCCGGCGCTCAAGAAGTTGATGACCAAGGTCATGCATTAGATTCAGAAATGTACGCAGATACTCAAACCGGAACGATCTTTACGGCAAGTGAAAGCACGAATGGCGATAATACAATTATTGGTTTTGATGGTGATGATGTATTGCTAGGTGATACTGGTGGTGTAGTTGATAACTCTGTTGCACCAACCAACTACAATATTGCTTTAGTAGTCGATACTTCAGGCAGTATGAGAGACGCACTCAATAACAACAGTAGCCAATCTAAGTTAGCCGTGGTTAAAGCTTCACTCATTGCTATGTTGGCAGATATTGCGTCTCATCCAGGTATTATTAATTTGGCGTTAATTGGTTTCGAGGCGAGCGCGAGTATAGAAATAGACTTGCAGAACTTAGACGAGTCAGACTTAGAGCAGACAGTTAACTCAGCGATCAATGATTTGACTGCGGATGGCGCAACTAACTACGAGGCTGCTTTTGATTCAGCTAAAGATTGGTTTGCTGATGATGATCAACCGTCGAGTTATGAAAACTTAACGTTCTTCTTAACTGATGGGAAACCAACTGTGTCGAACAGTTCAAACAACAGCGGCTCTACCACCCAGTTTGATGAGTTTGCTGACTCTGTTACTGCTTTCGATGAGCTAGCTGATGTATCAAAAGTTAGAACGATAGGTATCGGAGATGGTATTGATTCTGAAATATTAGAACACTTCGTTAGTGATAATGGTTCTTCGTACACGTATTCATCAACTACAACGCAACTTGCAAACTTTAGCTCTAGTACAGGTGAATCTTGGAGCCTTGAGAACTTTGCGGTTTCCGGTGGCACAGCAGTACTGACTAGCTCAAGCATCTTGCTAACCGATACGGGTGACATTAATAGCTCAGCTTCGATGACCAGCCCTGAGTTTGTTGTTGCTAGCGGCGAAGCGTCAGTACTGACATTCGACGCATCACAGGGTAGCTATTTCGGTGGCGGCGATACGTTTGGGTGGAGTGTTCAGAAATTTGATGAACAAGCTCAAGCATGGGTAAGTGTCTCATCTGGAAGTAGTACTGGCTCGATTGAAACAGATCTACTTCATGAAGGTAAGTACCAGTTAGTACTCTCTGTTTATGAAGATCAAAGCGGTTACACTGCAGACGTATACTTAGACAACTTTGCAATCAAGACAGTAACAAGTACGACAGGCGACGTTGAAATCGTTCAGTCAAGTCAAGGGTTAGATGCTGCACTTGAGGAAGGTAGCAACGAAATCACGCTACTGCCTGTAGGTAGTGATGCTCTAAGCGGCGGTGCCGGTAACGATATTTTGTTTGGTGATGTTATCAATACTGATAACTTGCCATGGGATGATAATGGCCTTGTTCGTCCAGATGCGTTAGCTGATGGTTCGGGTATGGAAGCTCTAACAACGTTCTTACAGATGTTGAATGGTGCAGAACCTACAGACATGGAAATCTACGAATATGTTAAAGATAACCATGAGTTGTTTAACGCAGACAGTGATACGCGTGGTGGCGATGATACCATTACCGGTGGATTAGGTGATGACATTCTCTATGGTCAAGGTGGTGAAGATACGCTTATCGGTGGATTAGGTGACGATATCTTAGTTGGAGGTGACGGCGATGACCTGTTCCAGTGGGTTGACCAGCCATTCCAAGGTGATGTTGATACTATTAGCGACTTCGCTCTAGGTGAAGATCACTTAGATATCTCTCAATTGTTACCAACTGAGAATAATATGTCGGATCTTCTAGAACACATCGCGATTGAAAAAGTTGATAACGGCGGTGGTGATAAAGATTTGGTTATCACTATCTCGGAAGACGCAAGTAATAGCGGTCAGACACAAACGATTGTACTCGACAATACGGGGAATCAGTTTGACTCTGTGAACGCTCAAGGTGATGGCAGTGTGATAAGCAGTGATTTGAGTAACTTGGTTAATCAACTCTTTGTGAACTTACCAGACCAATAACAAAAAAGGGCCGAAAGGCCCTTTTTTAATACATCTGTTTTGCTTTAGAAGCTAGCTTCTAAAGCACTAGAATTAAAGCACCTTACAAGCGAAGCCTTTTAGGTAGAAACCTTCTGGGTAAGCTGTATCGATCAAGTGATCGGCAGCTTGCTCGAAGCGTTCAACAAATTTCACTGTTCTGCCCGCATCTAGAGCGGCGTCAGCGATGATTTTTTGGAATAGGTCAGCACCCATCAAACCTGAGCAAGAGTAGGTGAGTAGTGTTCCACCTGGCTTCAGGATTTGCATCGCTAGCATGTTAACGTCTTTGTAGCCGTTAGCGCCTGAAGTTAGGTTGTTTTTGCTTGAAACGAACTTTGGTGGATCCATGATCACTACGTCAAACTTAGTGCCCTGGTCACGGTATTCGCGAAGCAGTTTGAATACGTCAGCGTTTAGGAATACAGCACGCTTTTTCGAGATGTCGAACTCATTTAGTTCAGCGTTGAACTTAGCCGTATCAAGAGCAAGTTGAGATACATCTGCGTTGATCACACGCTTCGCGTCGCCTTTAAGTGCGTAAAGGCCAAAGCCACCGGTGTATGAGAAACAGTTAAGGACATCTTTGCCTTTAACGTATTTCATAGATTCTTTACGGCTATCACGTTGATCCATGTAGAAGCCCGTTTTGTGGCCTTCCATAATGTTCACGCTGATTTTCACGCCGTTTTCTTCAATGACTACTGACTTAGGTGGCTCTTCGCCATGCAGTACGCCGACGGTTTGCTCTAAACCTTCTTTTTTACGAACCGCTACGTCAGAGCGTTCGTAAATATTACATTCAGGGAAGCATTCAACTAAAGCTTCAACGATAACGCTTTTGTTGAATTCCGCGCCAGCACTCAGTAGTTGGCAAACTAAGAAGTCTTGGTACTTGTCGATAGTAATACCTGGCAGGCCGTCAGATTCAGCCGCCGTTAATCGGTATCCTGTTAGGCCGTCACGTTCGATAATATCTTCACGTAGTGATTGTGCGTCTTTAAATCTTTTGATGAAAAACGCTTTATTGATTTCTTCCTTTTCAAATGTCCAAACACGAGCGCGAATTTGAGATTCTGGTGAGTAAGCTGCTTTTGCGAGCCACTGACCATTTTGAGCATATACGTCTACAGTTTCACCTTGTTGTGGTTCGCCTTCGACCTTATCGATACCGCGTGAAAATACCCAAGGGTGTTTACGGCGTAGTGATTTATCTCGGCCTTTAGCTAGATGAATTGAAGGAGTCATAATTTACTCTGTTTGTTGAATTTGAAGGAGGGGTATTGTCGGGGAAGTACAAGGGAAAAGCAAATAAGAAAGGGCTGCAGAAGCAGCCCTAGTAATGATTAATTAACACATAGTGGTTAGATATCAGTATTAAGCTTTGAGACCTGTCAGCAAACCTTCCATCGTATCGCTTTGCTTACGAAGTTGGTCAACATTTACATTACTCTTACTGATCATTTCACAGATGCTGTCTGATTGATGACGAATCTCTTCAACACTTTGTGCAATGTTGTCAGCAACAACACCTTGCTCTTCAGCAGCTGTAGCAATTTGAGTGCTGCTATCAGAAATAGATTGGTTCTTTTCAGCTAACGATCCAATCTCAACGTTTACTTCCGACATCAATGTTTGACCTTCGTTAGCATTGCTAACAGTCACTTCCATCAACTTTGTCAGTGATTGGCTGTTACGTTGTAATGATTCGATCATGCTCTGGATTTCAACCGTTGCTTGCTGTGTTCTTCCTGCAAGGGCACGGACTTCATCGGCAACAACAGCAAATCCACGACCTTGCTCGCCAGCACGTGCAGCCTCAATGGCAGCATTCAGGGCTAATAGGTTAGTTTGTTCAGAGATGCCATTGATGGTTGCGACCACTTCATCAATTTGCGCTGCGTTAGCATCAAGCTCTTCTACCGCTTGCGAAGCTGATTGAATTTCTTGAGATAGGCTTGAGATAGATTCTAATGTATTCGAAACTTTTACTTGGCCACTCTGTGCAACACCGCGAGCGTCCATAGTCTGAGAGCTAGACTCATGAGCAAGTGTTGCGACTTCACGAATCGTAGCTGCCATTTGTTCGGTTGCACTTGCCAAACTATTCAGATGTTCTTGTTGGTTACCCGAGATGTCTGAGCTCTGTTGTGTCGACTGGTTTAAGTCAGAACTGATCTGCTGCATGAGTGCGACAGACTCTTGGATTGATAGAACCATGTTTTGTTCACGTTCTGCTACTTTATCAATAGTAATTGCGATTTCACTGAACTCATCACGAACAAGGAAGTAGTTCATACGGCAGGTGAGATCACCACTCGCTAGCGTGCTTAACGCTTTGTTCATAGAGAACATTGCGCCACCGATGAAAGTCATGATGTAGTAAACACCTAGCGCGATAAGCGTTAGGGTTACTGCGATAATTGAAACCTGAGTCTTAGATAGAGCTGACCATAAGTTTTGGTCATGGTTCGCAACCAAGCTGAATGCACCGTTCATAACTGAGACGGAACCAACACCATAGCCTAAAGAGATGGTTTCAGAATTACTGACAAGTTGAGCAACTTGATCTTTCGTGAGTTGACCCGCTTCGATAAGTCCTTTCATCAAGAGCATTTCTTCTTGATAAAGATGAGCAAGTAAAGAGTCTGCGGCGCTATCTAAAACAAGAGTTAATATAACCAGGGCGAGAAGAGGTAATAAGAAGAGTAGATAGAACTTTTCTTGGATTTTTAGGTGAATGAGATATTTGTCAATCCAACGAAATGGGATTTCTTTCATAATCGTTATACTCGAAGTAAGTCCACCAATAAGCGGTGAATGAATAGAGTCGCAACTATATCATTCATACAATTTATGAGGCAACGTTATGGAAAGTTCACAATATATTTTTGTCGTATCAGGCGTAGTTCAGTGTGTTGGTTTTCGCTATCACACCAGTAGGCAGGCACAAGCTCTGGGCATTTCAGGCTATGCAAAGAACCTAAATGATGGCCGAGTTGAAGTGTTAGCTGTCGGAAAGGGTAAGGAAATAGAGAAGTTCCACGCTTGGCTCAATATTGGCCCTTCGAGTGCGACAGTAGACCATGTAGTGATGCATCAAGTTAAAGAAAGTGAGCGGCAGGATGTGCGTGTAGGGGAATTTAAAATACTGTAGCTAGCGCACTACAGTATTTACCTTGAGAGCAACCTAAAGCTGTTTAAGCTTTACAAGCATTTTGCTGGTTTAGGTAAACCCGCGAGCTTGGTTGCTTGTTTAGCGGGGCCTTTCTTGAACAATTTGAATAGGTACTTGCTGTTACCTTTCTCTGGGCCGTGCGCTTTTTCCATCGCTTTAACGAGCATACGAACAGCCGGAGAGGTTTTGAACTCTTCGTAAAAGCTTCTTACAAAATGTACCACTTCTAAGTGTGCTTCAGTCAATTCAATCGCCTCGTCTTGAGCAAGAATCTCAATCATACCTTCTTCCCATTGTGTGTAATCCAATAGGTAGCCTTGAGCGTCGGTTTCGATTTGCTTGCCATTATATTCAAACATGTTTAATCCAGAATCCAATTAACTATGCAGATAGGGTACATGACCAAGTTTGCCTTTCTCAAGAAATATCATCGTTATCTCTAGAAATATTGCAACTATAGATACAAAAAAGCCCAAGAGACAGGCTCTTGGGCTCAATTTTGAACGAACTATGATTAGTCGTTGCTGTTCATAATACCTAAGATGCTTAGTAGGCTGATGAAGATGTTGTAGATCGAAACATACAAGCTGATAGTTGCTGAGATGTAGTTTGTTTCACCGCCGCGGATGATGCTTTGCGTTGTTAGCAAAATAACACCAGTCGAGAATAGGATGAACATACCGCTCATTGCTAAAGACAGTAGAGGCATTTGTAGGAAGATGTTTGCAACCATCCCTACTAGCAGAACAACAAAACCAGCCATTAGCATACCGTTAAGGAATGAAAGGTCACGTTTAGTCGTCAGTGCGTAAGCTGATGCACCCATAAATGCTAATGCTGTACCACCAAGTGCAGTAAGGATGACATCACCCATGCCTGCGCCAACGTACATGTTTAAGATTGGACCAATGGTGTAGCCTAAGAAACCTGTAAATAGGAATGTGAAGACTAGACCCATGCTGTTGTCGCGGTTCTTTTCTGTTAGGAACAGTAGGCCGTAGAAACCAACTAGCATAATGATAAGACCAGGGCGAGGAAGGTTCATCGCCATAGATACGCCTGCTACTACAGCAGACCAAAGTAGTGTCATAGACAGTAGTGCGTACGTGTTACGCAATACTTTATTGGTTTGCAGAGCATTCTCTTGAGTTGCTGTGCGTGAAAACATAGGGCTGTTCATAATCTTCCTCGTAAGGTGACTTCAATAGTTATTAGTACATTTATGGGGCTGAAAGTTCGAAAAATCAAGTCTTTCATTCCTTTTGTATACCTAAAATAATAATCAAAATAGTCGGTTAAGTGTTTCTTAAGGTGTAACAAAGTGTTTCTAATGACGTATGAAGTGTCGCTAATACTCGATGTTCAAACTTTTATAGTTACTGGCTAATGATTTATAACATTTTAAAAACTATCTATAACCTTGAAAAATAAAGAGGCGACCTAAGCCGCCTCTATATTTTATGCATCATAACACATTAATGGTGCAAGATTTGGCTCAAGAAGTTCTGCGTTCTGTCCGATTGTGGGTTTTCAAAGAAGTCGATAGGGTTGTTCTCTTCTATGATTTCACCTGCATCCATAAAGATAACGCGGTCGGCAACTTCTTTAGCAAAACCCATCTCGTGCGTTACACACAACATCGTCATGCCTTCTTCTGCAAGCTCAACCATAACGTCTAGTACTTCACGAACCATTTCTGGGTCGAGTGCCGATGTTGGTTCATCAAACAACATGACTTGAGGGTTCATACATAAAGAACGAGCGATTGCCACACGTTGTTGTTGGCCACCTGAAAGCTGTCCTGGGAATTTATCCGCTTGCTCAGGGATTTTTACACGCTCGAGGAATTTCATAGCGATGGCTTCAGCTTCCTCTTTCGGCATTTTCTTCACCCAAATAGGGGCCAGAGTACAGTTTTCTAAAACCGTTAGGTGAGGGAATAGGTTGAAGTGTTGGAAACACATACCTACATCTCTGCGCACGGCTTCAATGTTCTTCAGATCTTCTGTCAGTTCATTACCTGAAACGAAGATATGACCTTTTTGGTGCTCTTCTAATCGGTTGATACAGCGAATCATCGTGGATTTACCTGAACCAGAAGGGCCACAAATTACAATTTTTTCGCCTTTTCTAACTTCTAAATTGATGTTTTTAAGAACGTGGAACTCACCGTACCACTTGTTCATGTCTTTTAACTCGATCATAAGACCTTGAGAGTTGTTTTCTGTTTGCTGCGTCATAATACGTCCTTGATCTCGTTAATTATCGTTTGTGACCGGTGTGAAGTCTGTTTTCTAGCCAAATCGAGTATCTCGACATGCCAAAACAAAACACCCAGAACACTAACGCGACAAATACATAACTTTCTGTTGAAAACCCAAGCCATTCAGGATCGGTATTCGCGGCTTGGCCAATTCCCAATACATCAAACATACCGATAATTAAAACCAGACTGGTATCTTTGAACAAACCAATAAAGGTATTCACAATTGAAGGAATCGTGATTTTAAGAGCTTGAGGTAGAATGATAAGCCCTGTTTTTTTCCAGTAGCTCAACCCTAAAGCATCAGCGGCTTCGTATTGACCTTTCGGTATTGCTTGTAAACCACCGCGGATTACCTCTGCCATATAAGCCGCACTAAATAGTACTACCCCAACCAACGCTCTGATCAGTTTATCGGTTTCCATCCCTTCTGATAAAAAGAGCGGAAGCATTACCGATGCCATAAATAGAACCGTAATCAGCGGTACACCACGCCAAATTTCGATGTAAACAGTACACATACTGCGGATGATCGGCATCTCTGAACGACGCCCAAGTGCCAATGCAACGCCAATAGGAAGTGACACTACAATACCAACAAGTGCGATGATCAGCGTAACTAGTAGACCGCCCCATTTATGGGTATCAACAACCTCTAGTCCAAATACACCACCGTATAGTAAGCCAGCAATGATAAACGGGTAGATGTTTACGAAGAACAACCAAATCCACGTGCGCTTAGGTGTTTTTTCGTAAGCTAACAAAACGACAAAAATAGCTAACGTTGCGTAGAAAAGGCGAGGGCGCCACAGCTCAGCTTCTGGATAAAAGCCGTACATGAATTGGTCCCAACGAACACTAATGAAAACCCAACAAGCACCGTCGCTAGTACAGGCATCGCGTGTTGTTCCAATCCAATCAGCATTAATGAATGCCCAATCTGCTATTGCCCACAATAAAGTGAAAGCAAAATAACCAAGGACCACAGTGACGACACTGTTAATTGGTCCATTAAATAGATTTTTTCTTAACCAACCGACAGGTCCAACAGTATTCGCTGGAGGCGGAAGATCAGGTTGAAATTGATGTGTACTCATCTTATCTCTCCACCAACGCTACTTTGCGGTTGTATATGTTCATTAGAGCGGATGTTAATAGGCTTAGAGTCAGGTAGACGCCCATTGTCATCGCGATTACTTCGATAGCTTGTCCAGTTTGGTTCAATGTTGTCCCTGCAAATACAGACACAAGATCGGGATAACCAATGGCCATCGCAAGTGATGAGTTTTTGGTCAGATTCAAATACTGACTGGTTAATGGTGGAATGATAATTCTTAATGCTTGTGGAATAATCACCAACTTGAGGGTTCGTGTTCTAGGGAGACCTAGAGACATCGCAGCCTCTGTTTGCCCATGGTTTACCGCGTTAATACCTGAACGCACAATCTCGGCGATGAATGCTGCTGTGTAGATACTTAAAGCAAGCATCAACGCTGCTAGTTCAGGGATGATGCTTATACCGCCTTTGAAGTTAAACCCTTTCAAAACTGGGTACTCCGCAGAGATAGGCATGCCCATAACAAAGTAAGTTACCAACGGTAAGCCCACAATCAGTGCCGCAGCAATTCGCAACATTGGTGTTTGTTGGCCGGTTAGCTTTTGCTTGTTATTAGCCCAGATGTTGATAACAAAAGTAGCGATGACACCAGTAATCAATGATGCGATCACAATGCTACTGCCTTGCTCTAACACTGGTGCAGGGAAGTACAAACCACGTACGTTCAAGAAAATGGCTTCACCAAGGCTCATACTTTGACGAGCAGAAGGTAAGGCTTGTAGAACGGCGAAATACCAGAAAAAGATTTGCAACAGAAGAGGGATGTTTCGGAATATCTCAATATAGATAGCTGCAAATCGGCTAACTAACCAATTTGAAGAGAGCCTTGCAATACCCATACTAAAGCCCAGTACCGTGGCTAACATGATGCCGAGTACAGAAACCAAAGCGGTATTGAGAAGACCGATAAAGAAGGTACGACCGTATGAGAATGTTTCGTCGTATTCAATCAGTGTTAAGCCGATACCAAAACCAGCTTCTTGAGATAAAAAATCAAAACCAGTGGCGATACCACGGGAATCTAAGTTAGTGAGTGCATTGTTTACAATCGTGTAGAAGAAAGCACAAAGCGCCCCGACGGCGAGAATTTGGAAAACAATTGAGCGAAAAGTGGGGTTGTAAAAAAGGTTGGCACTTTTGGGCTGTGGCTTTGCCTGAGCTGGAGAAATAGTTTCATTAGGTTTCATACTGCTATAACCTCAAATCCATTTAATAAATAGGGCGGAAAAGTCCGCCCTAATTGATGCTTGTAAATTTATTAACGGATTGGTGGAGCGTACATAAAGCCGCCCGCATTCCATAGTGCGTTTACGCCACGAGAGATCTGTAGTGGTGAACCTGTACCAACAGTACGTTCGAAGCTCTCACCGTAGTTACCAACTTGTTTAATGACTTGGTAACCCCAATCGTCACGAATACCAAGGCCTTTACCTTTAGGACCGTCTACACCAAGAATACGTTTGATGTTTGGATCTTTTGACTTAAGCATTTCGTCAGCATTCTTAGAAGAGATACCGTACTCTTCCGCGTTAATCATTGCTGAAAGTGTCCATTTAGCAACGTTGAACCACTTGTCATCATCTTGACGAACAACAGGGCCTAGTGGCTCTTTAGAGATGATTTCAGGAAGTACTTGTGCAGATTTAGGATCAGCTAAGTTTAGGCGAAGTGCGTATAGACCAGATTGGTCAGTCGTTAGCACATCACAACGACCCGCGTCGAAGCCTTTAGATGTTTGTGCTGCCGTATCGAATACCACTGGCTTGTAAGACATGCCACTGTTACGGAAGTAATCGGCTAGGTTAAGTTCAGTTGTTGTACCTGATTGAACACATACAGAAGCGCCATCAAGCTCTTGAGCACTTGTTAGACCGAGTTCTTTCTTAACCATGAAGCCTTGACCATCGTAGTAGTTAACGCCTACGAAGTTCAGACCTAGAGCAGTGTCACGATGTAGTGTCCATGTTGTGTTACGAGATAGTACGTCGATTTCGCCAGATTGAAGCGCGGTAAAACGTTCTTTAGCAGTAAGAGGTACATACTTAACTTTAGTTTTGTCACCGAGTACAGCCGCTGCAAGAGCTTGACAATACTCAACATCAATTCCTTCCCATTCACCTTTTGAGTTAGGGTTAGAGAACCCTGGAAGACCGGTACTTACACCACAAGTTAGAAAACCTTGAGATGTGACTTTGTCCAGAGTGCTTTCTGCCGCTGATGCTGATGTTGCCATCATCGCAGTTGATGCAGCTACTACTGAAGCAAGAAGTGTTAGTTTATTTGTCATTTGTATCCTTCCTTGTTAACCAGGTGACACCTGATACTCGTGCTCATTTGAGTTTTTCTATATGTGTTGCGTTTTCTATGACCTTGTTACTCAAATCAAACTGGTTGCATTTTGCAAATGAAACTGTGTGCGATTTAAACAACTATTTATAAGGTTAGGAAAGGATCCGTACTTTCACAAATGTATAATTTAAAAAGAATTTTGAATGAAATCACAAATCCGAACACAATTAGAATGACCAAATGTTAACTTAATGTAAATAGTGCAGCGCTTCACACTGTTGGTGCAACGAGATTTAGATTTTTATATTGACAATTGACTAGGTTAATATTCTGAATCAATGTCACAATGATGAAATATTAAACTTCAGAAAGATTGAAATTTGGTGAATAAATATTTTTATTGCACTTGGATAGTTATTAATATGCTCCAAATTTGGTAGCATGGTTGAATAGTTATTGAAGTCACCTCAAGGAAGAACATGCGTTATTTCCCAATGTTTTTAGATGTAGAAAATAAGCCGATCTTAGTGGTGGGTGGGGGTGAGGTTGCTTGCCGAAAAGTCGATAGCTTGTTAAGAGCTGGGGCGGATGTCACGTTAGTGTCCCCAAAGGTAGAGCCTTACTTAAAGCAGCTTGTCGATGATAATAAATTACATTGGATTCAAAATTTTTACTCTTCACAACTTATCTCGAAAAACTACTTACAAGTGTGGGCAACAACAGACAACCCAAATCTAAATCATCAAGTACATAATGATGCAAAAAAAATGGGTATTCTTGTCAATGTGGTCGATGACTTACCCTATTGTGACTTCATCACTCCCTCAATGATAAATCGCGGAAGAATCCAAATTGCGATCTCAAGTGGGGGCGCATCACCTGTTTTGGTGAGAAATATTAGAGAAAAACTCGAAACGGTATTGCCACAAAACATAGGTTTGATTGCGGACTTTGGTGCATCAAAACGCAATTCGATTAAGGAGTCTTTTCCTACTGTTGATGAACGCCGCAAATTCTGGGAACGCTTTTTGTCATCCAGTTTTATCAATCAAGTGACGGATAGGGAGCAACTTGAATCGTATTATCAACAGTCGCTGACTGAGCAAGTTGATAGTGAAGGTCAGGTAACTTGGATCGAATTTGAGCAAGACGTTGAGTTATTGCCTATGAAGGCCCTACGTTTGATGCAAGAAGCAGAGTTAGTGCTTTCACCGAGCGATTGTCCATTTGAATTTGTTGACCTGTGCCGCCGAGACGCAGAAAGAGAAGGTTATGCTGACAGTGGAGAGCTGTCGACCAAGCTTGAGCAAGCGAGGGCCGAGAAATTGCGAGTGTGTGTCTTTATTCCACCAGCGAGTGTTGAGTTCAATTTACTGGCCGGCAAAGACCTTAAACTGTCTGTTGCCAAAGTGCTCAGTTGAGTTGATAGATTTTAGTTGAAGTGAGCGCTTTCTAGTTGTTTGAAATCGACTAGAGACGCTTAATAAGACTGAGCTGATAAATAAAAAGCCACCTCCTTGAAGTGACCCCGTAAAGTTGGACATTTCTGTTAAGCGGCTTTCAAGGCCTGAGTTCGATATTCTATCGGAGTCAGG